>DHSK01000176.1:0-19408 GCA_002408445.1 Syntrophomonas sp. UBA5288 | reverse complement strand
AACGTTATTCATAGCAATGACATTCGCAAAGTTACTGCTTAATCATATTCACTAATTACATTATCTACACTCTAGAGCTGCAGGTTAATCAATGTTTGAACAATAAGTAAAATCAGTGTAAATCATATTAAATCAGTGTCCTTCAGTGTTAAAATTATATTCCCATTCGGAGGTGTTTGGTTGGAAGTTTATGGTGATTATCATACCCATTGTCGCAATAGTGACGGGCGGCAGACGGTGGAGCAGATTTTACGGGCAGCCTCGCACCGGGGCCTGAAAGAGGTGGCGGTGACTGACCATGGCCCGCTGGCGGCTGTTATTGGGGTGAAAAACCCCGAGGTCTATCTCGGATTAAAGCAGGAGGCGGATGAGATCAATGCTGCCGGTAGTGAGGTCAAACTGTTGGTGGGGGCGGAAGCCAACATCCGTGACCGTCAGGGAACCCTGGATCTGCCCGCTTACGTCATCAATGAACTCGACATTCTAATAGTAGGACTGCATCCCTATACCCTCCCTACTTCGGTCAAGGAGGGTTTTGAACTGTATGCCCGCAATTCCCTGCGCCACCTGGGTCCAGGCCAGCGCCGGAAAGCTATAGATGCCAATACGAAAGCCATGGTGGAGGCGCTCAATCATAATCCCCAGATTGATATTTTGTCCCATCCGGGACTTTTTTTTACAGTTGATGTGGAAGAAGTAGCACGGGCTTGTATCAAAAACGATGTATTTTTTGAAATTAATTGCGGTCATGAACATCCTCCGGTTTCTGATATAATGAAAGCAGAGACAACAGGAGTAAATTTTATCATAAACAGCGATGCTCATTTTGAAGATACTGTAGGCCAGCTTGATTACGGAATCGAGATTGTCAGCAGAATTGGTATTGAACCGGACCGGGTAATTAACCTGGGAAAAGGTGGTGGATATGTAGAATGGTGCAAAAAGAAGAAGGCTTGCAGGTACTCATAATTACGGGCATGTCAGGCGCCGGGAAAAGTCAGGTTATCAACTGTCTGGAGGACTTGCAGTATTACTGTGTGGATAATTTACCCCCCACCCTTTTGACCAAATTCATCGAACTGGGCCTGCAGTCACAGGGTAAAATCGACAAAGTAGCTCTGGTCATTGATGTGAGAGGGGGGGATTATTTCCATGATTTGTCCCGGGCCCTGGAAGAATTGAAGGAACGGGAAATGCCTTATGAGATTCTTTTTTTGGAAGCTTCAGACGAAGTGCTGGTGCGGCGTTTTAAGGAGTCCCGGCGGCGACACCCTTTGACCAGCAGCAGCCGTCTCCTGGATGCGATTCAGGAAGAGCGCACCATGCTGCAGGAATTAAGAGGCCAGGCTAATATAGTCATAGATACTTCGGATCTATCTAACCGTGAGCTGAAGGAAAAACTTATTAACATGTACGAAACCGATCGGGACACCGGATTTACCGTAAACGTAGTGTCATTTGGCTATAAGCTGGGTATTCCTTTGGATGCGGATATAGTCATGGATGTGCGTTTTTTGCCCAACCCTTTCTATGATCCGGTTATGCGCAATATGACCGGTGAGGACCAGGCGGTGGTGGATTACGTGCTCGACTCCCCGGTAACCCAGGCATTCTCGCGCCGTTTCCTTAATTTATTGAAGTTCCTGATACCACACTATATAAGTGAAGGAAAAACCAATCTTTCCTTATCGGTAGGATGTACCGGGGGACAGCATCGTTCAGTGGTGCTGGCGGACTATATTGGAAAACAGCTTCGCAATATGGGATATTATGTACTGGTTAAACATAGAGATATATCTAAATACAAGACGGAGGCTTAGATGAATATTCTCCATCAAGAGCCCAGGATAGTGGTGATAGGCGGTGGAACCGGCCTGGCAGTACTGCTCAAAGGGCTTAAAAAATACACGTCACATCTTACCGCGGTAGTTACGGTTACCGATGACGGTGGCAGTTCCGGACGCTTAAGGGCTGAACTGGGAGTTCTGCCCCCTGGCGACATTCGCAACTGTCTGGTAGCTCTGGCGGAAACCGAAACACTTATGGATAAAGTCTTTCAGCATCGCTTTATGCAAGGCAGTGGTTTGGAGGGCCATAATCTGGGCAATTTATTGCTGGTGGCCCTGACTGAGATTACCGGTGATTTTGTATCGGCTATTAAAGAAGTCAGCCGGGTGCTGGCTGTTCGCGGCAAAGTCATTCCCGCCACCCTGGAGCAGGTGTCCCTGGCTGCAATCATGAAAGACGGTACCACTATCAGCGGTGAGACTTCTATCCGGAATTATAGCGCTGCTATCAGGCAGCTCTTCCTTAATCCCCGCGACTGTATGCCGGTCCCGGCTACTCTGGATGCCATAATGGAGGCTGATGCCATAGTAATCGGACCGGGCAGCCTGTACACCAGTTTGATACCTAATTTGCTGGTTACCGGGGTGGCGGAAGCGATTTTAAAATCACCTGCAACGACTTTTTATGTAAGCAATATAATGACTGAGCTGGGCGAAACCGATGATTTTTCAGCTGCCGACCATTTGCGTGTTATAATGGAACACGTTGGCTGTCAATTGTTTGATTATGCTATCGTCAACACAGGTGTGGTGGATGATGAGCGCCTGTTGCGTTACCGTGAGGAACAGGCCATACCGGTTAATGAAGCTACCGATGAAATTGCCCGTATGGGGGTCAGGCTGCTTTGTCATGATCTGGTGTCGGACACCGATGTAGCCTGGCATGATTCCGGCAAACTGGCGCGGGTCATCCTGGATACGCTGGCCGCTGATGAAAACAAGGCACAGGGACTAGGGGGTTAAATTAGACGCTGAATACGCTGAATATTATGAATGACACTGAATTTTTCCTAAATATCCTGGAGGAGAACTACCAAAAAATGCGAGGTACATACATCAATGTAAGTCCTGGGTGCAAGCGTTCTTAATACCCCAACCCGGCATAATCTTTCTTTAAAGGTATAGTTGTAGGGCCGGCGGCGGTGAGGTATAGCCCGTTTGCTCCATGCTCCGGCAGCGGAGACACCAGCGGCTCATTTCGCGGCTGACGGGGCACACGATTTACACCTATAGGAAGGTTTGTCTCTCGCTATTTCAGCAGGGGACACACCTTCCTCTCAGGTTCGCTTCGCGAACCGAAGTAAGGAATGTCCCCGTGTTAGTGTGCCGCCCGACCCCATACTTGAGAGAGGGTAAACATGAGTTATTCTAATGATGTTAAAAATGAACTGGCCCGCATTACCCCTGAACGGGAATGCTGCCGCAAAGCTGAGCTCGCCGCAATGATAGCATTGGCCGGGAGCGTAAATTATGAAAACGGTTTAAGCATCCAATTATCCACCGAAAATGCCGCAACCGCGCGCAAGATATTTAAAACTTATAAAGAAATTTACCATATCCAATCAAGCATCAAAGTCCAGAACCGCCGTCATTTTAACAAAACCAGAGTTTACATAATCAATACCCCGGTGGATAATGAGTTACAGGAACTGGGCTTAAGCCAGGATGAAAAGTACATTCCTCGCCGGATACAATGGGCTTTGCTGAATCGGTCCTGTTGCCGCCGGGCCTACTTGCGCGGCTTATTTTTAGCCGGCGGATTTATTAACCGTCCCGGCGCCGACTACCATCTTGAAATAATGACTAGTGACAGCCAAATGGCAGAAGATATGGAAAAGTTACTGGCCCGTATGAAAATTAAGGCCCGTACCAGTGAGCGCAAAAACAATTTGGTGGTATATATTAAAGGAAGTGAAAAAATTGTAGATTTTTTGCGATTGGTTGGAGCCAGCATGGCCTTATTAGATTTTGAAAATATACGCATAATAAAGTCAGTAAGAAACAATGTTAACCGGCAGGTCAATTGTGAAACTGCCAATCTGGTAAAAACCGTAGATGCATCCTTGCGCCAAGTGGAATTAATCAAAAAATTAATTAACACCGGCGGGGTTGAACAGATTCCGCCCCGGCTAAAATCCCTGGCCATGTTGCGCATCGATTACCCGGACTGTACATTAAAAGAACTGGGAACTATGATGAATCCGCCTTTGAGCAAATCCGGTGTTGCATACCGGATGAGAAAGCTAGAGAAAATAGTCGAAGAACTGATTCAAGACATAGAATGAGGCAGGACATATTAAGTTGATTGCCGAATAATAATTAATAGAAGCATAGATATATAAAGCTTCCTTTTATCATATCGTTAACGCTGCATTCCAGCCTTGTCTAATAGGCCTTGTTAAGGATTTACATGAAGTGGGGGATCCTCTATGAAACTTACGCATGACGTATTTCTGGCTCAACAGCAAAAATTAGTGATGACTCCTGAGTTGCGACAGGCTATCGCTATTTTGCAAATGTCAACTCTGGAATTGAATGAGCATATTCAACAGGAACTGGAAGAAAATCCTTTTCTGGAAGAAAAGGAGGCAGAAGAAACCGTTGAGGCTGATGCTGATGCTGATCGTAACGAAGGCCTGGAAGAATGGTTGGAGTATTTTAATGATCGTGATATAGAATATAACCAGCGCGAACAAAAAGAGGAAACTTCCTTTGAAAACATGATTACTCGTAAACCCAGTCTTTATGAACATCTTGAATTCCAACTTCAGCTTATCATAAAAAACCCCGATGACCTTATTATCGGTGAGTATCTAATAGGAAACATAGATAATAACGGCTATCTCATTATTGACCTCGATGAGGTTGCCACCCGTTTTAATACCCCGCTTAAACATGTAGAAGAAGTACTCGGCATAGTGCAGACCTTCCATCCCCACGGAGTAGGAGCACGGGATCTGGCGGAATGTTTGCTCCTGCAACTGAAATATTACGGCAAAGATACCCCCCTGACGCAGGCCATTGTGTGCAAACACCTGGATGATGTTGCCCGCGGCCGGCTCAGCCGCATAGCCCAGGAACTGGACACTTCCATCTATCAGGTTCAGGATATATGCGATCTGATCAGAACCCTTGACCCCAGACCCGGACTCCAATACAGCAATGAGGACGAAATCAAATATATTATTCCCGATGTCATAGTCCAGGAACTGGAGGGCGAGTTCATAGTTGTGGTCAATGACAGCAATTTCCCGCGTCTGTCCTTAAATCATACTTATCAAAGCGTGTTAAAGCAGCCCGGTTCATTTACCCCCGATGTGCGCAAATATTTGGAAGATAAAATGGGCTCGGCGGTATGGCTCATAAAAAGCATAGAACAGCGGCGCATGACTTTATACCGGGTAGCCCGATGTATAGTTGATATTCAGACCGATTTTTTGCGCCGGGGAATACAATATATAAAACCGCTGAATCTCAAACAGGTGGCTGATATCATCGAAGTGCACGAGTCCACGGTCAGCCGTGCCACCACCAACAAATATATCCAGACTCCGCAGGGATTATTCGAATTTAAATACTTTTTCAGCAGTGGAGTACAGTCTGATACGGGCAGTGCCCCGGTCTCATCTAAAAGCATAAAATATCTCATTGAAGAAATAATCAACAACGAGGATGCCACCCAGCCCTTAAGTGACCAGACCATAGGCCAGCTCCTGAAACAAAAAGGTATAAGGATATCCCGGCGTACCGTAGCCAAATATCGCCAGGAACTCGGCATTCTCTCTACCACCGCCCGGAAAAGATACGAGAATTGAAAGACGAAAACATTATGCATTTTATTTCCGGTATTGTGATATAATATTACTGAAATCAGGTGGATTTGTGTCTCATTTTGGTTGAGTAGGGACAGATTTGGCCCTGTGGACAATAATGTCCCACATATAAAATAGGAGTCTTACTATGAATCAGTTATTTACCATAATGGAACGGTTTGCTCCTGAAGCCATTGAAATAATGGAAGTGCGTTACCAGGTCTTAAGGCAGATTCTGCATAATGCTCCGGTGGGACGCCGGCAAATAGCCCGCAATACCGGATGCAGTGAACGTCTGGTCCGCACCGAGGTAGATACTCTGCGGGAAAGGGGCGCTATAGCCACCACCCCGGCAGGACTTTATCTGACTGCCTGTGGTCAGGATTTACTCAACGAGATAGACGAGGTTATCCCTTATCTCTTCAAAATCAACACCCTGGCCGACAGGCTGAAAGAAAGATTCGATCTGAAAGAGGTAATCATTGTTCCCGGTGATTCTTACGGGGATGCTCTGGCTAAAAAAGACCTGGGCCGGGCTGCTGCCCGTTTCCTTTTAAATGCCCTGTATCCCGGCTGCGTAGTAGCCGTCACCGGTGGCACTACTCTGGCGGAAATGGCAGATGCTATAAAAGGACGAAATGTACCTGATGTTATGGTAGTACCGGCCCGCGGCGGGCTGGGTGAAAAAATGGAACAACAGGCCAGCACCATCGCCGCGCGTATTGCCCAGGCTATCGGAGCCCAGTACCGGCTCCTGCATATCCCCGACAGTCTGGAACAGAGTACGGCGGAGGCTTTAAAAAGAGATAATCATATTCGTGAGGTGGTAAACCTCATAAAATCCAGCAACCTGCTGATACACGGTATCGGACCTGCGATTGAAATGGCTAACCGGCGCGGACTTACGGCTGAACAAATTCAAATTTTAAATGAAGGTCAGGCCGTGGGGGAAGCTTTGAGATATTATTTTGACAATCTGGGCAATATAGTATATGAGACTCCGGGCATAGGTCTGGAGGGTGATGATATAGCAAGTATAGATACCGTTGTGGCTGTTGCCGGGGGCAGCAATAAGGCCATGGCGATAGAGTCCGTTTTACGGAACCGAAGGCGCGATGTCCTTATTACTGACGAGGGTGCGGCTAAAAAAATAATCTGTGGAAAGGATGATCATAAATGTCGGTGAAGATCGCAATTAATGGCTTTGGGCGTATTGGACGCCTGGTAGCGCGGGTAGCGTTACAAAGAGACGATGTGGAGATAGTAGCAGTTAATGACCTGGGTGATCCCAAAACAGGGGCCCATCTTTTCAGGTATGATTCCATACATGGCCAATATCAGGGCGATGTGGCTGTAGAAGGTGATGAGATAGTAGTAAACGGGAAAAGATTTAAGTATCTGTCTGAAAAAGAACCGGAAAAACTCCCCTGGAAGGACCTGGGGGTCCAAGTAGTAATAGAGGGAACCGGCAAATTCCGCAGCCGGGATAAAGCGGCCAAACATCTGACTGCCGGGGCTTCCAAAGTCGTTATCACTGCTCCGGGCAAAAACGTGGATTTGACCGCGGTAATGGGTGTTAATCATGATAAATACACTCCTGCTCATCAGATACTGTCCAATGCCTCCTGCACTACCAATTGTCTGGCTCCGGTGGCCAAAGTATTACTGGACGAATTTGGCATTGAAAAAGGCTTGATGAATACCATCCATTCTTATACCAATGATCAGCGGGTGCTGGACCTCGACCACAACGATTTGCGCCGGGCCAGGGCGGCCGCACTGTCCATTATACCTACTACTACCGGTGCGGCTAGCGCGGTAGGGGAAGTTATACCGGAGCTTAAAGGCAAACTGGATGGATTGGCAGTTCGGGTACCTACTCCGAATGTCTCCCTGGTTGACCTGACCGTAGAATTGAAAAAGGGTGCTACCGCCAGTGAAATCAACGCTGCTTTCAAAGCTGCCTCAGAGAGCAATCTGAAAGGCATCTTAAAATATACCGAAGAGCCACTGGTTTCCAAAGATTATAACGGTGAAAGCAATTCGGCGGTACTTGATGGGCTGCTTACCATGACCATGGGTGACAAGATGGCCAAGGTTATTGCCTGGTATGACAACGAATGGGCTTATTCCACCCGGGTGGTTGACTTGGTCGAATACATTGCCTCTAAGGGGTTATAGTCTTAATTAGTAAGAAAATTAAACACAGAAGGACACAGATTCAATATGATTAACACTGATTTTTCCAATTATATTAAAGCGTAGGCTGGTCTATGCCCTACGGGTACAACTGATGTTCCCTTACGACTATTAAGGACGCAGGACGATAATTGAAATCCTCCGCCAGGATAATATTAGAACATACCATCTTATTCATAAATGGTTATATCCCGTTGGCATGGTGAAAATGAATTTGAGATTATGATTAATAAAAATCTGTGTCTTTCATAATTAAATCAGTGTCGATCAGTGTTGAATTCCAACCGGAGGTGAATGAACTTGAGAAGTATAAGAGATATTCAGCTGAAAAACAAACGGGTCTTAATGAGAGTTGACTTCAATGTACCGATGGATAAGGAAGGCAATATCATAGACGATAATAAAATGAAAGCTGCCCTGCCCACGATCGAATATGTAATAAAAAATGAAGGCCGTTTGATACTGATGAGTCATCTGGGCAGACCCAAAGGCAAGCCTAATCCTGAGTACAGCTTAAAAACGGTGGCGGCTCATCTGGGTACCCTTTTGAACCGGCCGGTGCAGATGGCTCCCGATTGTATTGGCGCGGAAGCACAGGCTGCAGTTGATGCCTTACGGCCAGGCGAAGTATTGATGCTGGAAAATGTACGGTTCCATGCCGAAGAAGAAAAAAACGATCCCGAATTCTCCAGGAAACTGGCGGCTCTGGGCGACGTTTTTGTCAACGATGCATTTGGCTCCGCCCACCGGGCACATTCCTCCACGACCGGGGTGGCGGACTTTATTCCCGCCTATGCCGGCTTCTTGCTGGAGACCGAGGTTTCCATGCTCAGAAAAGCGCTGGAGCATCCGGAAAGCCCGCGGGTGGCAATACTGGGCGGTTCCAAAGTGGCGGATAAAGTAAAGCTTATTAAGAACCTGATGGAAAAAATGGACGTTATCCTGATCGGCGGCGGGATGGCCAACACTTTTATTAAAGCCCAGGGCTATAATATCGGCAAATCCATTTGTGAAGGTGACCTGCTGAATGAGGCCAAAAGCTTACTGGAGCGTTCCGGTAACAAATGTCGCATCATGCTGCCAACTGACGCGGTGGTTGCACCAGCCATAGCAGCCGACGCAGCGAGCAGCCAGGTTACGGTAGACAAGGTGCCAGCCGATCAGATGATACTGGATATCGGGCCGGAAACCATTAAAGCCTTTAAGGAGCAGATTATGCAGGCCCATACTATTGTCTGGAACGGCCCGGCGGGAGTTTACGAATATGCTCAGTTTGCCCGCGGGACAGAAGAAATTGCCCGGGCGATAGCAGCTTCCAAAGCGGTAAGCGTCATAGGCGGAGGAGATACAGCCGCTATTCCGGTTGCTTTGGGGCTGGAAAAGGACATTACTCATATATCTACCGGCGGCGGTGCTACCCTGGAATTTATGGAGGGAAAGGTACTTCCCGGCGTAGAATCTTGTGAAAAGTAAGAGGGTGATTTTTTGCGCACACCTTTAATCGCAGCCAATTGGAAAATGAATAATACCGTAGCGGAGTCCACCCGCTTTGCGGATGGCTTCCTGCCCCTGGTGCAGGATGTCCAAGAGGTGGAGATGGTTATTTGTCCGCCTTTTACCTCGCTCTTTCCCCTGCGGGAAAAGCTATCCCCCACCAGGGTAAACCTGGGGGCACAGGATATTTTCTGGGAGGAAAAAGGGGCTTTTACCGGCGAGATATCCCCGGCCATGCTTACCGACGTGGGCTGCCGCTACGTTATCATAGGGCATTCGGAACGCCGGCAGCTGATGGGTGAAACCGATGTTATGGTAAACCGCAAACTGAAAGCGGCTCTGCAGGGCGGGCTTAAGCCTATATTATGCGTAGGCGAGACCCTGCAGGAACGCAAAAACAACCGGGCCCGCGAGGTCGTGAAAATGCAGCTGGACGGCGCCTTAAAAGATATTGCCCTGACGGGCGGAGAACTGGTAATAGCCTATGAGCCGGTCTGGGCGATTGGCACCGGGGTAAATGCCAGCACGGACGATGCCCAGGAGATGATTGGTTTTATTCGTGACTATATAACCAAACTCTATGACCACAACCAGGCTGATGCCATCCGGATACTTTATGGCGGCAGTGTTAAACCGGATAACATAGAAGGGTTTATGAACCGGGAAGATATCGACGGCGCTCTGGTAGGCGGGGCCAGCCTGGAGGCCGATACTCTGGCCCGGATAGTGAGGCTTTGTATAAAATGAGCGAACCCTTATTATTAATGATACTGGACGGATGGGGAGAGCGGAAAGAATGCAGTGACAATTCGATTACCCTCGCCCATCCGGAAAATTTTTGCCAACTGGAACAGAATTATCCCCACACTTTGTTAAAATGCTCCGGTAAGGATGTCGGCTTGCCGGATGGGCTGATGGGAAATTCCGAAGTCGGACATTTGAACATAGGATCGGGAAGAATCGTTTATCAGGAAATATCCCGTATCTTCAAGGCCATTGAAGACCAGAGCTTCTTCAGCAACCCGGAATTTTTAAAAGCCATCGAATATGCCCAGGCTCACCAGGGCTCGGTACATTTGATGGGGCTTCTGTCCGATGGGGGAGTGCACAGTCACATTGAGCATATTTATGCCCTGCTGGAATTATGCGCCCGTAATAAAGTCGACTCCGTTTTCTTCCATGCTTTTTTGGATGGACGTGATGTCGGACCTAAAACTGCGCTGACCTTTATCGAGGCCTTGCAGCAAAAGATGCGTGCTACCGGATGCGGTGAAATAGCCACTCTGGGAGGACGCTATTATGGCATGGACCGGGATAAGCACTGGGACCGGATCGAGAAGGCTTATAATGCTCTGGTGCTGGGCGAAGGCAAAAAGGCGGCCAATGCCCAGGCCGCCTTGGAAAACAGCTATGAAAACCGCATAACCGATGAATTTGTGGAACCGGTGGTGCTGGTTGATGAAAAATCAGAGCCGCTGGGATTGGTCAAAGACGGAGATGCGGTAATATTTTTTAACTTCCGGGCGGACCGGGCGCGCCAGATAACCCGGGCCTTCGTGGATAAAGACATGGACGGTTTTGACCGCCGGCAAAGACCGGAAGTCTACTATGTCTGTATGACCCAATATGATGCGAGCATCAAGGCTCCGGTGGCCTTCGTGCCGCAGGATTTGAACCACACCCTGGGTGAAGTGCTTGCCCAGAGAGGGCTTAAACAACTGCGCATCGCGGAAACGGAAAAATATGCTCATGTAACCTTTTTCTTCAACGGCGGGGTGGAAACACCCAATCCGGGTGAAGACCGGGTTCTCATCCCTTCACCGTCGGTAGCTACTTATAACTTGGCCCCGGAGATGAGTGCCAGAGAGGTTACCGATAAATTATTGCAGGAACTGGAGCGGGATTATTACGATGTGGTGGTATTAAACTATGCCAACCCGGATATGGTAGGACATACGGGAGTGCTTGAGGCTGCGGTTAAGGCGGTCCAGACGGTTGACCAATGTTTGCACGAGGTGGTGGAGCGGGTACTGGAGAAAAACGGAATCGTACTCATAACCGCCGATCACGGCAACTGTGAAATGATGGTCTCCCCCGAAACCGGTAGCCCTTTCACGGCTCATACCACTTGCCGGGTACCGTTCATACTGGTGTCGGAAAAACATCGTAATGCAGCGCTGAGGGAAGATGGCTCTTTGCAGGACATTGCCCCTACTCTGTTAAGTTTGCTCAACCTGCCTATCCCGGCCGAAATGACCGGACGTTCTTTGGTGAAATAACTAAGGGGATTCCCTCATGACCGGCCTGTCATCCTGAACATTAGTGAAGGATCTTTTCCCTTGCGGATCGGGGAGATCCTTCGGCTTTGCCTCAGGATGACATTATTGCACCGCCCTGCGTCCTTAATAGTCGGGAACATCAGTTGTACCCGTAGGGCATAGACCGGCCTACGGTTTATATGGTTGTCATTATCAGAATCAGGGCTAATCATATTAAATCAGGTTTTTCTGTATTGAATTTTTAATTACGAAAGGAGAGATATAAAATGAGTATCATAGCTGATGTCTATGCCCGGGAAGTACTCGATTCCCGCGGCAATCCTACCGTAGAGGTAGAGATTATTTTGGAAGATGGTACCATGGGCAGAGCCATAGTTCCGTCCGGTGCCTCCACCGGGGCCCATGAAGCGGTAGAATTGAGAGACGGAGATAAAAAACGCTATAACGGCAAAGGGGTCCTGCAGGCGGTAGACAACGTAAATTCCATCATTGCACCGGAGATCGTGGGCATGGATGTTCTGGGTCAGCTGGATATAGACAGCCTTATGCTGGACCTGGACGGAACCCCCAATAAATCCAAGCTGGGCGCCAACGCCATTCTGGGCGTTTCCCTGGCCGCAGCCCGCGCCGCAGCCAACTATCTGGATATGCCGCTTTACCAGTATATCGGCGGAGTAAATGCCAAAGAAATACCCGTACCTATGATGAACATTTTAAATGGCGGCAAACATGCCGATAATAATGTCGACATTCAGGAATTTATGATTGTTCCGACCGGAGCGCCTAATTTCAGAGAAGCCCTGCGCATGGGAGCGGAAGTATATCAGGCTTTAAAAAAGGTATTAAGTTCCAAGCAGCTGACTACTTCAGTCGGTGACGAAGGCGGCTTTGCCCCTGATTTGCCCTCCAACCAGGCTGCTATCGATGTCATTGTAGAAGCCATTAAAGCAGCGGGTTACCAGCCGGGCGAAGATATTAAAATCGGTCTCGATGTAGCTGCCAGCGAAATATACAAAGACGGCAAATATGACCTGGCCAGCGAGAACCGGCAGCTGACCCCGGACGAAATGGTAAGTTACTACAGTTCTCTGGTTGATAAATACCCTATCATTTCCATCGAAGACGGCATGGCTGAAGATGATTGGGAGGGCTGGAAAAAGCTGACCGACGCACTGGGCCATAAAATTCAGCTGGTGGGTGACGATGTTTTCGTAACTAATACCGAGCGTCTGGCCGAGGGTATCGAAAAAGGAGTATGCAACAGCATTTTAATTAAAGTGAATCAGATAGGTACTCTGACCGAAACTCTGGATACCATCGAAATGGCCAAACGGGCAGGCTACACCTGCGTCATATCACACCGTTCGGGTGAAACCGAGGACTCCACTATCGCCGATATCGCTGTAGCCACCAACGTAGGGCAAATCAAGAGCGGAGCCCCGGCCCGGACCGACCGGATCGCCAAATACAATCAACTCATGCGCATTGAGGAAGAGCTCGACATATTTGCCATATACCGCGGTATGGGAGTTTACTATAATTTGCGCTAACCCGGGATTTGCCGGTCCGCATTTTTGCGCAACTGCGGTTGACTATCCCCGATAGTATCTCTATAATAAAAAAAGAATGCAGCAATCAAGCCCTTGCCTTTTTATGATTGAGGCGAGGGTTTATTTTTCTCAATATATAAAGTATAAACAGGTTGAATTAGTCAGAACCTAGGTATGATATACTTTATATCCTTAGAGTAGCATTATTAATTTATGTGCTATACTATTTGAGTATACACAATCCCAATCTGTTAAGGTTATCTGATTGGAGGTGAAAACTTGGCCAGAACAATAGTGTTAATTTTTCAAATCATATGTGCACTCGGTCTCATCGCCACCATATTGATGCAGTCGGGGCGGAGCGCAGGTCTTTCAGGAAGTATTGCCGGTGGCAGCGAAGCCATATTTGGAAAAAAGAAAGGTTTGGACGATTTATTTGCCAAAATGACTGCATATCTGGCAACACTCTTTATTATACTGACTCTGGTTTTAGCCCTGATGAAATAAGCCAACAAAGGGACGTTCTTTTTGTTGGCTAAATCCATCGAAAGCGGTTGGCATTGACGTATTAAAACCAGCATGTTACCATATAATTACTAAAGGGGTTGCCGCTTTGTGCTTGGCGGCAGGTCCTAAAACGGTTAGACCGCCTTACTCAAATAAGGCGGTCGTTCTCATTTCTTATGTGTCAAACATAAGGAAATAATACCCACGATAAGTAAACCAAAGCTGAATAGCCCCGTCCACGTCACCATAGGCATCACCCCCCCTCACGGGAAAGTGACCCAGACCACCAAACGGCAACCCCTGGCAATAGAATACCATATTCACCATTATTTTTACATTAACTTCCGTATATGGCGCCTTTATCGGCCCGGCCCGCTTCACGTCGCTGTAATTGTTGTCCGGCAGGAAAGATCCTTCGCTAACGCTCAGGATGACAACCAGCCATGTAATACTTAGTATACGATGTAGACATTCCCCGTTAGGGGTGTGTCCCATTACTACAGCATTTTTTCTTTCAATTATTGCAAAATATCTTTGCTATATTGCGTTTCTGACCGGGGCTGTAGAATGATCAGGCTTGGCAGATTATACAACAGTTGGTTGGAGCTCTTACAGCACAGCCTGACCCCTTTACGGCTTTATAGTATAATGGAAGCGGACCATATATTGACAAGGAGTGATTTCAATTACAGCGTCGCCTTTATCCGGGCCTTTTTTCCGGGAGGGAAACTCCACCGCGGTGCTTTTTATCCATGGCTTCAGTGCGACTCCTTCCGAGCTTTATCCGGTTGCGCTCCAGCTACACGCAACCAAAGGCTATACGGTTAAGGGGCCTCTTCTGCCCGGGCATGGCAGTTTACCGGAGGAATTAAACCATACCGTCTGGACCGATTGGTATGAAACAGTGGAAGAAGAGATGCATAATCTTCGGGCCCAATATGATAAAGTAGTACTGGCAGGCCTTTCCATGGGAGCTTTGCTGGCCTTGCATGCGGGCTGTCGCTTAGAGGGGATAAATGCGGTGGCGGCTATTAATGCGCCCATTTATAACCGCCAACCCTGGCTTACCTTGTTGGCGCCGGTCATACAGTACATAAAACCCTACTTTCCCAAGCAGATGGATGAAACCAGGGTCAGGCTGGAAGAGGAAGGCCGTTTTGCCTATAATGTGACTCCCGTACAGGCTTTTAGGAGTATGATGAAATTGCGCGGTATCGTTATGCGCGAATTGGACCGGCTGACCGCACCGCTGCTGGTCATACAGTCACTGCAGGATCAGTCGGTAAGAACGGAAAGCGCGGATTATATCATGAAACACGCCACCCGTTGCCGGGCCTGTCTTTTGAAGTTGCCCCGCTCCGGGCACATCGCCACCATGGGTCCGGAAAAGGATATAATTGTACAATCCATAATAAAACTGGCAGATGGCTGAGGCGGGAATGAGCGTCCTTTTTTCCAACCCCGGCTAACATAAAAAATATTTTACAGGAGGAAATAATGATGAATCGGGATGAAGCATTGGTATTACTGAAGCAGAATGTAACAGATGAGCACCATATCAACCATTCCCTGGCGGTGGAAGCCATTATGCGGGGACTGGCCGAGCGTTTGCAGGAGGATGAGGAAAAATACGGCATGGCCGGGCTTATGCACGACATAGATTATGATGTGACCTTCGACCGGCCGGAACAGCATGCTCTGCTGGGAGCTCAGATCCTGGAGCAGCACGGTTTCCCGGAAGATATTATTTATGCCGTTAAAGCTCATAATGAAATCCACGGCCTGGAACGTAAAAGCCGGCTGGACCAGGCCCTCTATGCGGCCGACCCCACCAGTGGATTTGTGACCGCCGCTGCCATGGTGCGTCCGGAGAAAAAATTGGAAAAGGTGGAATTAAAATCGCTGAAGAAAAGATTTAAAGAAAAGGCCTTTGCCCGGGGCTGCAACCGCGAACAGATGGCCACCTGCGCGGAGCTGGGGCTGGAACTGGATGAATTTCTAAGCATCGCTCTGGCCAGTATGAAAAAATGCGCAGCCGAAATTGGACTGTAGAAAAAACCTTAAAACTGGCAATACTATATAGAAATACAGCAAAACGCTTGATTTAGAACAGGAGGAAACATTTGTTAAACAAGGATGATATACTGGCCTATATGCGCCAGACCAGCTATAAACCAATGGGATACAATGATTTGCTGGAGGCTTTGGAGCTGGAACAGGATGAGCAGGTCCGTTTCAGCCGAATGCTGGGACAGCTTGAAAAAGAGGGGGATATTGTACGTACCCGCCGCGATAGATACGGTCTGCCCGAGATGATGAATATCGTCAAAGGCATCATAAGGGTCAGCCAGCGCGGATATGGAATCCTGCGTCCGGATGCGGCGGACAGCAATGAAGTCTTCGTGTATGGCAAAAATTTAAACGGTGCCATGCATGGAGACCGGGTAATGGTGCGTATACAGCAACGGGCCTCATCCGACCAGCGTCCCGAAGGCGAAGTGATAAGAGTACTGGAGCGGGCTAATCACGAAATCGTCGGCACCTATGAAAAAGGCCGCAGTTCCAGTCAGGTTATACCCGACGATTCGCGCCTGGTAAACCCCATTTATGTCAAACCCTCTAAAAAAATAAAGGTTAAAAATGGGGATAAAGTTCTGGTCAGCCTAACCACCTGGCCCACCCGCGACCGTATGGCGGAGGGAGAGATAACCGAGGTGTTCGGGCGCCGGGGTGAAGCCGGGCTGGATGTTAAAATCATAATTAAGAAACATGGTTTAAGGGAGAACTTCCCGGGTGGGGTCATAGATGAAGCCAAGAAAATGGTCGTTCCGGTCAATGCTGATGAAAGCGCCCAACGCCGGGATTTGCGTTTCGTACGAATGGTAACCATTGATGGCGAGGACGCCAAAGACCTGGATGATGCCGTTTCCATCTCCCGTACCCCGGAAGGATACGAACTGGGGGTCCATATTGCCGATGTTTCGCACTATGTCCGGGAAGGCAGCAAACTGGATAAAGAGGCCTTTGAGCGGGGTACCAGCGTTTACCTCATTGATACCGTCCTGCCTATGCTGCCCCGGGAATTATCCAACGACATCTGCAGCCTGAATGCCGGGCAGGACCGGTTGGCCATGAGCTGTATCATGCAGATAAAGCCTGACGGTAAAGTTTCCGGCTATGATATCTGCAAATCCGTTATAAATGTGGACCGGCGCATGACCTATACTGCGGTTAACCGCATCCTGGCGGACGACCCGGAGGAAAAAGAAAAATATAAAGATTTGGTGGAAGACTTTCGCCTCATGAAAGAATTGGCCGATATTTTAAGGGCTAATCGCACTAACCGCGGAGCCCTCGATTTCGACTTTCCCGAAACCAAGGTAAAAGTCGACGAAACCGGCTTTCCCATCGAGATCAAGCGCCGTGAAAGCGGTCCGGGCGAAAGACTGATTGAAGATTTCATGATCCAGGCCAATGAAACGGTGGCCGAGCATATGTACTGGCAGGAAATCCCGATTCTATACCGGGTGCACGAAAAACCGGACAGCGAAGCCATGGTAAAACTGAATCATGTCCTGGGGGTTTTTGGCCATAAAATCCACAGCCAGAAAGTAACTCCGCATGTATTTCAGAAAGTCTTGCATGACATCAAGGGAGCCCCGGAGGAACAGACCATTTCCTTAATGGTGCTGCGTTCCATGAAACATGCCCGTTATGTGCATCAGGCCCTGGGCCATTTTGGACTGGCCTCTGCTTATTACTGCCATTTCACCAGTCCCATCCGGCGTTATCCGGACCTTATCGTCCACCGGGTCCTGACCCTGATGCTGGATAAGTCCATTAATGCCAAAACGCGGGCATCTCTGGAAGCCAAAATGCTAAAATACGGCGAGCATTCCAGCCTGCAGGAGCAAAAGGCGGAAGAAGCGGAACGTGACCTGATCGATCTCAAGAAGGCCGAATATATGCAGCAATATGTGGGAGAGCAGTTTACGGCCCGTATTTCCTCGGTGCAGTCCTTTGGATTCTTCGTGGAGCTGGAAAATACTATCGAAGGATTGGTCCATATCTCCACCATCGCCGATGATTATTACGAATTCAATGACCGCGACTATACCCTGATAGGTACCCACACCGGACGCAAATTCGCCATCGGGGATGAAGTCAACGTGCAGTTGGTGCGTGTAGACATCGATGATGCCCAGATTGATTTTGAGTTAATATAAATAACCGCCCAACCGCGATGGGGCGGGACTTCCAAGCGGGACGGAGCCTCTGCGCGGCTTGACTTGCTCCAAGTGTTCCCATAAACTATTAATATGGGCTAAATAAATATACTTACGGCTAAAGCTCCGGGCGCGAAAGCGTGAAGGGCAGAAGCTGATAAATTGCAACTACCGGTGTGGGGTAGCCAGTATTTTGTTATGCCTGCCCTTATTGTATCTTTCTGAAGGAGGTGAGTTATTTCAGGGTAACAATTTAAAAGGGTAATGTATTTGTTTTCTAACATGTCTTCATTACCATTCTCGAAGCTGAATTCCAGACTGCCCGGTCTGGAAGCGGGGGAACCATTGAATGGGGTGAATCCGGTGAACCGGTAGGGCACCCTGGCCCGAATCCGTCAGCTAACCTCGTAAGCATGCCAGGGAGAGAATGGGGCTATTTTTATAAGTCTAATTGAGCCCCTCTTAAAATCTCTCAACTATGGAAACCGTTAATAGGGTCGACCGGCTGGATAGTGCTGATATCCGATACCAGCTGTTCTTGCCGTGCTAAGTTAACATGGGCTAATCATGGGCAGAATGGATTTTCTGCCAATACTTGTTTGTACCCCTTTTTAAGGTAGAAAGGAGTTGGGAAGGATATGGTCACTTTCCGTTCAGTTACTAAAGCATATCGCAATCATATTGCAGTTAAAAAATTTAATCTGGAAGTGCAAGACGGCGAGTTTCTGGTTCTTATTGGACCCAGTGGCTGCGGTAAAACCACCACTTTAAAAATGGTGAACCGTCTTATCGAGCCAACCAGCGGAGAAATACTGATTGATGGGAAAAATGTCAGAGCAATGGACGCTGTTGCTTTAAGACGCCGGATCGGATATGTAATTCAGCAGGTAGGTCTTTTTCCCAATATGACAGTGGAACAAAACATTGATCTGGTACCGCGTTTGATCGGGTGGGACAGCAAGAAGTGCAAAAGCAGGGTGAAGGAATTGCTGGAAATGGTAAATATGAATCCTGATATTTATGCTTCCCGGTATCCCAACGAGTTAAGCGGCGGACAGCAGCAGCGCATAGGAGTTTTACGTGCAGCGGCAGTCGAACCCCCCCTTATTTTGATGGATGAGCCTTTTGGTGCCTGTGATCCCATCTCCCGTGAAACACTGCAGGATGAAATGAAAAAATTGCAAAATACCCTTAAAAAAACCGTAATATTTGTCACTCATGATATGGATGAGGCATTGAAGCTGGCTGATCGCATAGTCATCATGCGACAAGGTGAGATAATTCAGGTTGATACGCCGGAACGAATATTGCGTCAGCCGGCCGATGCTTTCGTGGAATCATTTATCGGCAAGAATAGGATCAACAATCCGGCCTTGCTTTGTGTTGAACAGATAATGAAGACTAATCCGGTTACAGTAAGTCCTGATTGTGGGCTGGCTGAATGTGTCGCTTTGATGAGGAGAAAAAAGGTGGATACGGTACTGGTAGTTGACG
>DHSK01000035.1 GCA_002408445.1 Syntrophomonas sp. UBA5288 | reverse complement strand
CTTTTATGCAAAACTCTCATATATAAAATCTATAAACTCTCCGACTGATTTTCTAACTTTTTCCGATAACTCAGTCATCGGGTTATCAGAACGGCTAGTAGCGATTGTTTCAATTTTATGTAAAAGAGAGGGAACATTAGTGCAGCTAAGAGATAGAACCCCTTTCCATAACTATACTAATTTGGTTAGTATAGTTCAACAAAATACCAAAAATTTATGTTTGGGAAGTAAAAGATAAATAAGCATCTGTTAACAAAATATATCTAGATGCAGAATATCAGCGTTGCAGGTTATCTGTCAGGAGATTTAATTTCATGCGTTTTTACCCTTCAGCCTTTTTATGAGCAACCTTGGAAACGTACGTTCAGCTATTAAGATGAAGAGAATCATTCACCTACCATAAGTAAGATAGCTTATGATCATGATACTGGTACGCTAACAATGAATGAGTTACTTGATGAAGAGGGAAAGCAGGAGTTAAAGCACGCAGTGATCGGTGAGGGAGCCCAAAAAACCTTACAGCAGTTGTTCCATACTGCGGAACAATATAACCTCATATTGGAGTCAGCTAAATCACCGGCAGAGCGAGGAGAAATATTATCTGTTCCGGTGTTGGCCATACAACAAGGAGGTCTTTTCGAACCGTTTGAGGAGACTCACTTTCTTGAGATTCCCTGGGAATTATCAAAGTGTGACTCCACCCTGGATCAGGAGATATTTCCTGAACATGAGAATGCGGGGCAATTCGGTGAAATTACAGTTACTGACGCGGGACGAGTTCAGACTAATTTTATAGCTGCATTGCAGGAGCAAATGGCTCTCTTCGTTGCTGATCATGGATGGGAATTACCTCAATTGGTTTTATGGTTGGATCAAAAGATATTACATCCAGATATTAATCCGGATGATGCCCAAGTATTTTTGACCCGGATACTTTCATATCTAACCGATAAAAGAGGATTTAGCTTTGATCGCCTTATTAAAAAAATATCGTCTGCGCAATGCCGTAGCACGCAGAATTGAGCAACATCGCTAGCAGCCTGTGTGAATAAAGCTGCATAAGAAATAAACAAAAGTAGCCATAAACGTAGGAATAACAAGGATCAATGGCGAATTTTTAATTTATGAAAGAGAAGAAATTTAGAGAATATCAGCCTGATCAACTGTTGTTATTCCCACCTTCCGTCAAGGATTGGGTTCCTGAAGGTCAGCCGGCCCACTTTATTAATGAGGCGGTGGATTGTTTAGATTTATCGGCCATTTACGGTGACTACAATGAACTGCGGGGCTATCCCCCTTATGAACCCAGGATGATGGTCAAGGTGTTAGTTTACGCATATTCCAAGGGCATCCGTTCCTCACGCAAGATTGAGCGTGCACTCTATGATGATGTTGCCCTAAGGTTTCTTTCCTGCAACCAGCAGCCGGATCACTGGACCATTTCCGAGTTTCGCCGTAGGCATCTTAAAGCTTTAGGAGAACTCTTGGTGCAGAGCATACAAATGGCTGACAAGGCAGGCTTAGTCAAACTGAACCAAATAGCCATCGATGGAACCAAGATAAAAGCTAATGCTTCCAAACACAGCGCTATGAGTTATGCCTACATGAAAAAAGAAGAAGAAAGACTGCGTAAGGAAATTGAAAACCTTCTAAAAGACGCTGAGCGTATTGACCGGGAAGAAGACCGCAAGTATGGCAACCGCCGTGGTGACGAATTACCCGATGAGCTTTCCACCCGGGAAAAACGTTTGGAAGCCATTAAGAAAGCCAAAGCTGAAATCGAGGCCGAAGCCAGAGAACGGGCCGAACAGGAACAAGCTGAACGTCAAGCTAAAGCGGAAACCAATGGCAAAAAGTACAAACGGCGCAAGGATGCCAAGAAAGCAGAGCCGAAAATTAAAGCTCAGCGCAACTTCACGGATAGCGATTCCCGAATTATGAGGAATTCGGATAAAGCATTCATTCAGGGCTACAATGCCCAGGCTTCGGTAGATGCTGAGACCCAGATAATTGTTGCCGCGGATGTTTGCACTAAATCCAATGACGTAGAGCAATTACGAGATCAAGTCAATCAGGTCATAGATAATACTGGTTCTCGTCCCGTAGAAGTTTCAGCTGATGCCGGGTACTACAGCGAAGACAATCTAACTTTTCTTGAGCAGCAAGGAGTGGAAGCCTTCATTCCCCCGGACAAAATCAAGCACAGTGAATGGAGAACTCAGAAGGCTCTGCGAGGTCGAATACCAAAAGATGCAACCCGCAAGTACCTGATGCGCAGGAAACTTAGAACAAAACATGGCCGGGAACGGTACCGCCTCAGGCAGACATCCATTGAACCGGTATTTGGCTTTATCAAAGAACAGTTAGGACTTCGTCAATTTCTATTACGGGGTATTGATAAAGTGCGCTCTTCATGGCGATTTATATGTGCAGTACATAACCTATTGAAGATATTCCGAGTGAAAACCAGGTTACAGACCGCCTAATATAACTCAGAAAGAGAGTAAAGTTATTATTTTTAACTTAAAGCAGCTTTTTTTGCCTGTTAAATCTGGTATGACAGGTATTTTGTATAGTGTTTTAATACCCGATACTAACACAGGCTGCTAGAGGAATTAAATTATTCGTAGAATACAAGGAGGATATAGAGTGCCTTTTCTAGATTGGTATGGCCGCAAAGCCGTTGAGAACTATCATCACAAGGTTCCATATCATTTATTACGCTGCAATGATCAGTATTCAGTTGGTGAGCCTGGCAACGGTAATCTGCTTGTGCAAGGAGATAATCTTATTGCCTTAAAAGCTTTGCTTCCTTACTACGCGGGACAAGTTAAATGCATATATATAGATCCGCCTTATAATACTGGTACAGAAAACTGGGTTTATAATGACAACGTAAACAGCCCGGAAATTCGAGAGTGGCTGGGAAAAGTAGTAGGAAGAGAGGCAGAAGATTTATCAAAGCATGACAAATGGTTGTGCATGATGTACCCAAGGTTACAATTGTTAAGACAGTTTTTGCGGGAAGATGGGGTAATATTTGTAAGTATTGATGATAATGAGCAACATCATTTGCGGATGTTATTGGATGAGATATTTGGAACGAATAATTTTGTTGCTAATATTATTTGGCAAAAAAAGTACTCGCCACAAAACGACGCCAGCTATTTTTCTGATATGCACGATTTTATTTTATGCTATGCGAAAAACAAAGGGTCTAAAGGTGGATGGAAAAGGCATCTGCTTCCGCAAACAGATACTATTCGAGGACGTTATTCAAACCCGGATAATGATCCCCGCGGGCCCTGGAAGTCAGCTGACTTAACAGTTCGAAGCTATACGCCAGAATATGATTACCCAATTACAACACCATCGGGTAGAGTAGCACATCCTGCTAGAGGAAGATGTTGGATGACTTCACGTGAAAACATGCAGAAATTTATTGACGACGGAAGGATATGGTTTGGGAAAAATGGCAGTAATATTCCTTCATTAAAAAAATTTTTAAGCGAAGTTCAGAACGGAGTGGTGCCATCAACTATATGGACGTATCAAGAGGTAGGGCATAATCAACAGGCCAAACAGGAATTAAAAAATATTCTTACAGATCAAAG
>DHSK01000063.1:5680-25901 GCA_002408445.1 Syntrophomonas sp. UBA5288 | reverse complement strand
TCGTCAAAAAACAGATTATAATCCCCGTGGAGGTTTTTTGCTTCTCGTATCTGACTATCATATCCCGAATCCCTGATTACAAACATTGAAAAAATCAGCATAACTGCTAATCCTATACCGGCTAAAACTGCTAAAGTTTTTTCTTTATGCGCTTTTATATAAGAAAGAGCTAATTTAACTGTTATCAAATCTTTCACTCCTTAATAAAAACCATACAAGCAGGGTGGTGGTCAAATAAGTTATTGTATATAAAAAAGCCGCAGCCATAGGTGCGGAAAGCGGGACTTGAACCCGCATACTCTATTGAGCACTACCCTTCAAAGCAGCCAGCATGTTGTTAATCAGCGATAATATCATGGTATAACTCTTCAGGGAAAATGTCATCCCCCGGAATAAAGATATAATGGGAGGATGAAATTAGAAATGAGCAAACAAGAAGCAAGAAAAATAACTATTATCGAACTGTTGGCAGGCAGGTTTACAAATAAGCAGGCTGCAGAACTTTTAAATCTCAGCGTGAGATAAGTACAACGGATGAAAGCGGAGGCATCTGCAAGTGGGGTTATTCAATACCGTAGCCTTCGCGTGAACAGCAGCAAATTATTATTTAACCATTCTTCCAATAAACTCCAAATCCACCCCTCGGGTAATGCCAATCAATATTGCCATGTGGACACCCGATCCGACATGTTCCGCATTCCACGCACCCTTCATAGCCCACGGATATACGTTTTTCTTCTTCATCCCAATGATACACATGCGTTGGACAAATACGAGTGCAGGTTCTATCCTCATTTTGCAAACAGACTTGCGGGTCAATTATCTTTATATGACTAATTTTATCTGTATTAAATCTTATCAAAAATAATTTATCGGTTAATTTCACAGCAAGGCCCTCCATGCATTCTTAATATCCCTGATTAATCCGATCTTTGACCGGTTTTCAAAAACCATCTTCATGATTTCTTTTTGACGTTGTTTCTTGGGTGTTCCATCAGCAGTTAAATACATCCTGGCTGCCTGTGAAAGTACTTGGGGATATACTGTCAGGATATGCGGATTATTTTCGAAGAATTTCCCCATATGACGATAATGGTAAAGATCTTTCAGCACAAAGGAATCACGTAAACGGGTGTCATATACCGCCATAGCCTTTTCACTGGTGTCACCCTTCTGGATGGATTCTGCGGCAACTTCTCCGGCGATTTTACCAGAGATCATGGCTAGATTGGAGCCCTCCCGGTGCAGAGAATTGAGCAGCATTGCGGTATCTCCCACTACCATCACCCCCTGGCGATAAAGCTTGGGAACATAGTTATATCCACCTTCCGGGATCAGATGCGCCAGATATTCCTTGGTTTCTCCTCCTTGCAGCAATCGTTTCACATAAGGCTTTGATTTAAGATTTTCGATCAGATCATTGGGGGTCCAATGCTGACGTATCAGTGGTTCGAGAAGAGCACCTACCCCGAGCGAAATTGATTCCCTATTGGTATAAATGAAACCTACGCCCATCATCCCCGCAGTTGCATCGCCATATAGTTCAATTGTCGCCCCCTGTCCCTTCTCCAGACAAAAACGGTCTTCGATGGTTTCTTTGGGTAAGGCGATGATTTCCTTTACAGTAACAGCCACGGTTTCGGTCTTTAAAGGGTTAGCAAGTTTGGCTTTAACAGCCAGGAAATTGTTGACTCCCTCTGCCAGAATAACCACCTTGGCTTCTAAATCCCCTTGAGCACGACCGGTGCGCACTCCGATGACCTGATCATCCTTGTAAAGCAGGTCCTCGACCAAGGTTTCCGTAATAATCATCGCCCCTGCTTTTTCCGTCTGTTGGGCAAGCCAGCGATCAAATGGAACTCGCAGGACCGAATGGGCATTATAGGGTTCAGCTTCCCAGGCCGGATCCCGGAAACCAGCCATAAATGCCTGATCACCACTTAGCATGGCAAAGCGTTGTTCAATAATGGGCCTCTCCAAAGGTGCTTCTTTCCAAAACTCCGGCACAATCATGTTCGTGGCATTGGTATATAGGATTCCTCCCATTACATTCTTCGTACCTGGATAATCTCCGCGTTCAATGACAACCGTTTTCATGCCTGCACGCACAGCACTTATTGCAGCAGATAGTCCGGCAGGGCCGCCTCCAACCACGATGACATCAAAGTTTTCCACCTTTATACCTCCTCAATTAATTACACCGTTCTGCAGGCGTTTCTTGAACTCAGCGGTCAGTTCCGGTACGATTTGCAAAACGTCTCCCACAATTCCGATATTGGCAACACTAAAAATGGCTGCCTCAGGGTCATTGTTTATGGCAATGATGAAATCCGAAGTACTCATTCCGACCAAATGCTGGATAGCACCGGAAATTCCAAGAGCGATATAGACCTTGGGACGAACTGTAACACCGGTTTGCCCAACCAGTTGATCATGGTTTAGCCAGCCGGCCTCGACGGCCCCGCGAGATCCTGCCAAGGTAGCTCCCAAGGCATCAGCCAATTCCTGCGCTATGACCAGGTTTCTTTGGGCACCCATTCCGAGACCGATAGAAACAATAATTTCTGCCTTATCCAGGAATGCATTCCTGGCATCGGAGGGGATAAATTCAATGACTTTAGTGCGAAAATCACTTTCCGTAAAATTGAATTCCTCCCGAATTACTTCACCCGCACGTCCTTCCGCCTGGGTTGGCATTTCCATCACTCTTGGCCGGACCGTAGCCATTTGCGGGCGACTTGTCTTGCACAGAATGGTTGCCATGATATTACCCCCAAAAGCCGGACGGGTTTGCAGCAATATTTTCGTCTCCGGATCAATGCCCAATACTGTACAATCTGCCGTTAAACCGGTTTGTAATCTGGTAGCCACAGCCGGGAAAACATCTCTGCCCATTGATGTAGCGCCCATTAGAATTATTTCGGGCCGATATTTTGCTGCCATAGCAGTTATGGCTTCCATGTAAGGTTCTGTCCGATAGTCTTGCAGCAAAGGGTGATCAGTCACATAGACTTTCTCAGCACCATAGGCAAACGCCTGAGGAATTACATCGTCGACCTGATAACCAGTAATCACGGCACTAAGTCCGCATCCAATTGCATCAGCAAGTTTTCGGCCTTCACCCAGGAGTTCCCATGACACTGGTGCCACTTTACCGTTGCTGTATTCAATAATTATCCATACCCCACTCCAGGAATCCCCGGCGTCCCCGGGTACATTTTGATTTATCTTTTGCTCATGGTCAGCGGCGTAGTCTTTTATGCTGGTTGGTAATGGCTCATTTAGATTAAATGCCGCACCGGCTTCAGATGGACGCTCTTCTTCTGAAGACATAGGTATATTAGGCAAAGATAGTGCATCGGTCGGACAAACAACCACGCATTTACCCAGGTTATTACATTTCTTCGGATTAACTACCGCTATATCATCAATCAGTTCAAGTGCTTCCACCGGACAAGTTACAACACAGGCTCCACAGCCAATACATTTGGTCGTATCTACATGAACAGCCATTTAGGGCTTTCCTCCTCCTAGCAGTGGATTTACCATGATAACATTTTGCTCTAATATTTTCTGAACAACGACCGCAGCAGTTCCAGCCGGATCTTTCGTGCCGTCGATAATTTCACCGCCGCTGCGGCCAAGGGGAGCAAAAATTCTGGAGACACTGGTTGGGGATCCCTTCAGCCCCATCTGGGTTGCGTCAAAGATCAAGCTGTTGGAATCCCAGATATCTGGTATATATTGCGCTGCTTTCATGAGATCAGGCAAGGAGGCATACCGCACTTCGTTCAGTTCTTTCTCTACAGTGATCAGCGCGGGCAGCTGAGCTTCCACCACCTGCCGGCCGGCTTCAGTTTTTCGTTCCACGGTGATGTTTGATTCAGTCATCTCTCTGACTCTGATCACATAGGTTAATTGAGGGAAACCGAGACGTTGGGCAATACCAGGGCCGGTTTGGGCAGTATCCCCATCGATTGCTTCTTTCCCGGCCAAAACCAGATCAATCGGCTCAGTCTCGTTTACTTTTTTAAGTGCCGTAGAAAGGATATAGGCAGTCGCTAATGAGTCAGATCCGCCAAAATGACGGTCACTTAAAAGAATAGCCCGATCAGCCCCAAAAGACATGGCTTTCTTAATCGCTTCCCTGGTCTGCATCGGTCCCATGCTGATGATGGTGACTTTGCCGCCAAGCTTGTCTTTTAAACGCATCGCTTCTTCCAGAGCATGGGCATCATATGGATTTATAATTGATGGTACACCCTTGCGGATAAGGGTATTGGTCTCCGGGTCGACCCTTACCTCGGACGTATCAGGAACCTGTTTTAAACAAACCACGAAGTGCACGAAATAACCCCCCGGTCGAAATATTTTATATACAGTTCAGTAAATGAAAATTAGGTACAGCTTTTTTATATAATGAGCAGTATGAAGGTTATTAATACATATCTCTGCTGCTTATGCCCAACAAAGGGACGTTCTTTTTGTTGGCACGCTCAGACCGGGAACTCTGAAAGCCAACAAAAAGAACGTCCCTCTGTTTGCCTTCCCCGAAGGAGAATAACATTTTTTATAGAATAGTTTTCGATAAGTAGCCTATAATCAACTGACAAATAAAAATAAATGTCGTAAAATATGAATGTATACAGCATACATGTCGATAAACTGTATACAAGGTAGCCAATCCTAATTTTTTATAAAAAATTTGGCAACGGATTTAGTGGCTAAAATAACTTAAATGACATATAATGTTATGCATCAATAGTTCTATAAATTTTTATAGCAATGTATTTCTGGCAATACTAAAGGTAAGGAGGCGATATCATGGCGACAAAGAGCATATATAAAAATGTTGTTATCAAGAATTCAAGTCTTAGCAGAACCTTAGTTTCAGCGTTAGAAAATGCTCAAAATAAAACCAGTAAAGACGTCAGGTTATCTAAATCTTGCCGTGGATTAAAAAGAGGACAAATAAAAGATATACTTGGAGAGTCAAATTAAAAATGACTGGATATACAATTATTTCCCTTATAGATATGATTCACGACTTGGGAGAGAAACGAACCAAAAGAGCTTCTCTCCCATTTTTCTTGCCCTCTAAACACTGATGTTGAGTTATTTTTACATAACAGTGCAATTGAATTGGCAAAACAAAATGTATCAGTAACATATTTAGTTTACTCATCTTATAAAAATGGAAATGTTATCATAGGCTATTTTACATTGGCAAGTAAAAACATTATTGCTTATAATAAAAGTTTATCAAATACGCTTAAAATGAGAATCAGTAAGTTTGGAACATATGATCCTGATAGGAAAGGATATATTATCTCCGCACCCCTAATAGCACAACTCGGGAAAAATTATACCAATAACTTCGATAGTTTAATTACAGGAGAGTTATTATTAATGGCTTGTAGTAAGGTTGCCAAAGCTCAAGAGTTAATTGGGGGAAAGATTGTATATCTTGAATGTGAGGACAAGACAAGATTAATTGATTTTTATAATTCTAATGGATTTGTTAGCTTTGGACATCGAACTCTTGACAGAGATGAAACCAAATTATTTACAGGACAATACTTGGTTCAAATGTTGAAATATCTTAAGTGAATCTAAAGAAGTAAAAAATAAAATAATATATTCTAGTTGCAACATGATTGCAGCAAACGCAAAATGCAGAAAAATATGAAGGGCTTCCCGCTTTAACGGAAGCCCTATATTATGCCCATTATAAATGGTCGGAGTGACTGGACTTGAACCAGCGGCCTCTACGTCCCCAACGTAGCGCTCATACCAAACTGAGCTACACCCCGACGCAAGGAATATTGTATAACAGAAGATTTTTTTAGTCAAGAGAATCGTAAAAATTGTGTTAAACAATGATAATGTCATGGTATAACTCTTCCTGTATAAAAATTATTACTTTTTCAAAAAATATACCTGTACCGTATAAAATAATAAAGGAGAATTGATAGTGTGAAACACAATCCAGATGACAGGCGCGATAATGTGGAGAAAATCCAACGGAACATTACCAGCACCATCCGTAATATGGAAGCTGCCGAAGAAATGATGACCAAAACCGATGACAAGAAAACCGAAAATAATCTAGCCGATAAAAATGATCAGAGAAGAAAAGCCCTCAAATCCATGAGAAAAGAAATCAAGGATGAAGCCACCGATCGTGAGCGCGGATATGATTAGAAATATATAAAAATGAAACAGGGGTGATCTCATTTTTAGGCTGCTAAAATAAGATCATCCCCGTTTCAGGTGACATGTAGTTTAATCGACTTTGCCGAGTTTGAATTTGCGATGCAGTGTTTTTACGGCAGGTTCAATTTCAGCTTCATCAATCAGACAGGATACTTTTATTTCGGATGTACTTATCATATGAATATTTATGCCTTCATCAGCCAGTGCTTCGAACATATCGGCTGCTACCCCGGGATTGCTCTGCATACCTGCTCCTACTATGGAAACTTTGGCAACATCATCGCCATAGCTCATGCCGGATGCGCCCAAATATTTCACCAATTCTTCAACTATCGGTATAGCTTTTTTCAGATCATTCTTTTCGATGGTAAAGGCAATATCATTCCGATCATCGCGCATGGCACTCTGGATGACCATATCGACATTTATGCTGTTCTGGGCCAGAGCCTTAAACAGGTCTTTGGCCACACCGGGCTGGTCGGGAACATCAAACAGTGCAAACCGTGCACAGTTACGGTCATGGGCCACACCGCTGACCATTCTTTGTTTTTCCATTTTTCCTACCTCCGTAATTATGGTACCGGGATTAAAACTAAAACTGCTTAATACTTCGACCTCTACATTGTAGTGCATGGCATATTCAGCCGCCCGGGGCTGCAGGACTACCGCACCAAGGCTGGCCATTTCCAACATTTCACCATAGGATACGGTTTTCAGCTTATTGGCCTCTTTGACTATGCGGGGATCGGCCGTATAAACTCCGTCCACATCAGTAAAAATCAAACACCGTTTAGCATCCAGACTCGCAGCCAGTGCTACTGCCGTAGTATCTGACCCTCCGCGTCCCAGCGTGGTTATGTCACCTTCAGGTGATATGCCCTGAAAACCGGCAATGACTACCACATTACCGAGGGCTAGTTCGTCTTCGATACGGGATGGATGTACTCCACATATTTTAGCCTTGCTGTATGAATTATCACTTTCGATACCGGCCTGCCATCCAGCTAATGAAATCGCCTGACACCCCATACCTTTAAGGGTCAATGCCAGTAAGGCCGCTGTCTGTTGTTCTCCTGTAGCCAGAAGCATATCCATTTCCCGGCAGCAATCACTGCCACCGGTCTTGGCAGCCAGGTCTATAAGTTCGTCAGTGGTATCACCCATGGCTGATACCACCGTTACGATATCATTGCCCTGATCGCGCATACCCTTGATGCGCAGGGCTATATTCTTGATTTTTTCCATACTGGCAACTGAGCTGCCGCCAAATTTGGTTACTAATAACGCCAATATAATTCAACTCCTGGTTGTGAAAATTAGACTATGTATTTACTATAGTCTCACCGGCCTACGGTTGTTACTGATTGTTTATTCTTTCGGTGCCTTCCAGCCTGATCACGTTGTTTATCTTATTTACAATGCTCATCCCTTCCAATACCGCCAGAGAATCGCGCAGATTCTGCTCTCTTACGCAGTGAGTGATAAGGATCAGCTGAGCCAGATTTTGTTCACTGGTTTTCTGTAAAACACTGGCAATGCTTACGTTATTATTGCCGAAAACTCCGGCGATACCGGCCAGTACTCCGGGACGGTCGGTAACCGTCATACGTATATAATAATTTGCATCCAGTTCATTAATGCTCAAAATGGGTTTGTTTTCATAGCAGGTACAGCCGATACGGGCATTTACCCCATGCACCATATTGCGGCCGATTTCTATTATATCACCAACTACGGCACTTGCTGTAGGCATTTGTCCGGCGCCGCGGCCATAATGCATGATTTCTCCTACGGCATCGCCCTGGACAAATACCGCGTTAAAAACATCATTTACGGCCGCCAGAGGATGATTGGAAGGAATAAAGGCCGGATGTACCCTGACCTGAATTTGCCCCTCATTATTCTGTTTGGCTATGGCCAGGAGTTTCACCACATAGCCCAGTTCCCGGGCGCTATTGATGTCTATGGGAGTAATAGAGGTAATGCCTTCTACATAAACATCATCCAAAGTGACCCTGCTGTTGAAGGCGATGGATGAAAGAATAGCAATTTTCCGGGCGGCATCATATCCGCAAATATCAGCGGTGGGATCGGACTCGGCATAACCCAGTTGCTGTGCTTCAGCCAGAACTTCCGAGAACTCCCGTCCCTCGTTGGTCATTTTGGTCAGTATGTAGTTGGTGGTCCCGTTTAAAATTCCTATGACCTGTTCCACCCGATTTCCGGCCAAAGATTGTTTCAAAGGATAAACGATGGGGATTCCGCCTGCTACACTGGCTTCAAAATAAAAGTCGACATCGTTTTGGCCGGCAACATCGAAAAGTTCCTTACCCCTCACCGCGATCAGGTCCTTATTGGCGGTCACTACATGTTTTCCCTTGTTCATAGCACGGGTGATAAAATCGAAAGCCGGGTCCAAACCGCCTATTAATTCCACCACTATGTCGATACTTTCATCGTTAAGTATCTCTTCATAGCTGCCGGCAACCATTTCTTCCGACACACCCGCCTCCAGGCATTTGCCCGTATCTTTTTCCAAAACTTTTTTTATTACTATTTCCGACCCGGTGCGTTTGGCCACTATTTCTGCATTTTTTTGCAACAGTTTGATAACCCCGGAACCCACCGTTCCGCATCCGAGTAAACCAACGTTTAACATAATATAATCCTCCCTGTTTTTAACTTTTTCCGACGATTTCTGCTCCCAGTACACCATCAACTTTTTTGAATTCTCGCAGCATGTCATCTACCGACACATTAAGTTCTTCTACGCTCAAAGAAATGGTTACATATGCTGCACCATGTATGGGAAGATTCTGATTAATGGTTAGTACATTGGCTCCAAGCTGGGCTACACGGTTTAAGATACTGGAAAGAACCCCGGGGGTGTTTTTGAGCATCATGGAAACGTTGATAATATTGAGGTTTTCCGCATTGAAAAAGGAATATATCCCATCCTTATATTTGTAAAAAGTACTGCGGGACATTTCTAAACGGTCAACTGCTGCCATAATACTGTCAACTTCACCACTGGCCAGCATTTCTTTGGCCAGAGCAGTCTTTAAAATAGATTCAGGAAGAATGTCTTCTCGTACCATATAAAATTTTTTATCCGGTTTGCCCATAAAAAAACCACCTCCTGTATGTGTAAGGCGGAAATTTTTCTTCCTAACACGGACAATTATATCATTAGAGGCGGTTGGTGGCAATAATATTCGAGGTTATATATTTTTATAAGGCTATAGCCGCGGATTTATCCGCGGCTATAATGGTCTTATGGTCATCCGGCGAGCTAAATGATGATACAGATCAGACCTCCGCTGCCATCATTGACTATGCGCTGCAGAGTATCCTGCAGTTTAAGCTGGGCATTTTCAGGCATGCGGTGGAGTTTATTCTGTATACCTTCCCGGACCAAATCATGCAGGGATTTTCCGAATATGTTGGAATCCCATATTTTGGAGGGATCTTCTTCAAATTCGTCCAGCATATAGCGGACCAATTCTTCACATTGTTTTTCGGTACCGATTATAGGTGTTATTTCGGTAGTTATATCAGCGCGAATAATATGCAGCGATGGGGCTTTGGCTTTCAGCCGTACACCGAACCGGCTCCCCTGGCGGATAAGTTCCGGCTCTTCCAAAAACATTTCTTCCAACCGGGGTGTAACCACCCCATAACCGGATTCTTTGACCTCATCCAGGGCTGAAGCTATTTTGTCAAACTCACGCTTGGCCACACTGAAATCCTTCATCAAGCGCATGATATCATGGGTACCTTCGACTTCGAAACCACTGACATCACTCAGAGCCCGATAGTACATTTCTTCCGGCAGCGCCACATCTATGGCGGCAGTGCCGGTACCCAGATTCATTTCTTCCAGGCTTACATAGCTGATGTGCTCCACATCGGAGAGCTTTTCAATGGCTCCGTCAATGTCCCTGACTTTCCTTATGTCATTGAGAACTTCATGGATATTGGTTTCCAGGCTTTCTCTGAGCCAGTAGTCCTCATCCAGTTCATCCACCCAGCGCGGTAACTTGATATTGACTTCCTGAACCGGGAATTCATAAAGCACTTCCTCCAGTAATCCATAAGTCTGATCGGGCGACATCACAGCACAATCCAGAGGAATTACGGCTACACTGTACTTTTCACTGATTTCATCGGCCAGGGTAAGGGTTTCTTTGCTGTAAGGTGTAACTGAATTCAACACAATAATAAAGGGTTTATTCAAATCCTGTAATTCCTGGATAACCCTTTCTTCTGCTGCTATATAACTTTCACGGGGTATTTCACTTATACTGCCATCAGTAGTCATTACGATGCCGATGGTCGAATGGTCGGCAATTACCTTCCTGGTACCTATTTCGGCGGCTTCTTCAAAGGGAACCTCATAGTCAAACCAGGGAGTTCTTACCATACGAGGTTCATCGTCCTCTTCATATCCCAGCGCGCCGGGGACTGCATACCCCACACAATCGACCAGTCTGGCCTTAAGGCTCAAACCGTTGGCGGTGGTCATTTCGATGGCTTCGTTGGGTACGAATTTGGGCTCTGTAGTAGTAATGGTTTTGCCGGCTCCACTCTGGGGAAGCTCATCCTGGGCCCGTTCCCGATCATAAACGTCCTTGATGTTCGGGATAATCATGAGTTCCATAAAACGTTTAATAAAGGTCGATTTGCCGGTTCTTACGGGGCCTACTACTCCCAGATAAATATCGCCCCCCGTTCTCTCGGCGATATTTTTTAAAATATTATTTCCTTCCACTTCTCATCTTCCCTCCCTCGGATTAAGACTTAAAGGCTCCTTGGTAATTGGATGCCCTGCCAATAATAGTTAATCTATAACAGTACAAGTATATTGAGGACCCCGCATTAATATGACCAAAAAAGAAAAAAAGTGTGATTTTTTCAAATCACACTTCAGACTGTCAAAAAGCACCCATACTCAGAGCGAGCAAAAAAGCCCAAGAGCAAGACATTAAGGGAAGACCGTGATTGAGGCGTACATGAGTACGTTGATTGAACGGTCTTTCCTTAATAACGCAGCTATTGGGCTTTTTTGACGCTCTGTCAGTCTGGTTATTACCAGCCCTGTCTATCCTGCACGATTTCCTCCATCTCATGTTTCTTCTGACGTTTCATAAGCCGGTCGACTTCATCGCGGGGATTTTTTCCCTGGTAGAGAATACCGTAACAGGCAGTAGTGATAGGCATATCGATTCCCATTTCGACCGATAGCTTATAAACTACCCGGGTGGTATTGGCTCCTTCCACTACCATGCCAATTTGCTGCAGGGTCTGTTCCAGGGTATTACCCTGGCCCAGAAGCTGGCCTGCCCGGAAATTCCGGGAATGAATGCTTCCACAGGTAACAACCAGATCCCCTATGCCGCTTAACCCGGCAAAAGTCCTGAGATCACCGCCCAGAGCTTCACCCATCCTAACTATTTCCATCAATCCTCTGGTCAATAGAGCAGCCGCCGTATTATCTCCGTATCCCAATCCCCGTGCAATACCTGTACCAAGGGCAATAATATTTTTTAAAGCCCCGCCCAGTTCCACCCCGGGCACATCGGGATTGGTATAGACGCGAAAAACCGGCGACATAAAAGCATCCTGAACCAGATAGGCCGTTTCCTTGTTAAACGCTGCCACCGTAACCGCAGTAGGAAGGTCGCGGCCCACTTCCTCAGCATGGCTGGGTCCGGATAATACTGCATAGCGCTGTCTTATTTGTTTTCCGAGTACATCTTCGGCCACTTGGCTCATGCGCATAGTTGTAGTTATTTCCAGGCCCTTGGCTACATTTACCAGCACCGTTTCCGCTTCCAGATACTCTTTGATCTGCCCCGCAACCTGCCTTACTGCCTGCGAAGGCACTGCCAGTACAGCGATAGAGGCTCCCTTTAATGATGCTTTTAAATCTAGCTCAGGAAAAACAGTATCCGGTAATTCCACTCCGGGCAGAAACCGGCGATTTTCTTTATGTATTTTAATATCTTCGATACCGTCTTCCACCCGTCCCCATAAATGTACTTCTGCTCCGTTCCGGCTGAGCAGAATAGCTAAAGCAGTTCCCCAGCTGCCCGCTCCAAGAACGCATATTTTATTCATGATTACCTCCGTATGATTATGAAGTTGCTTTTTCAGTAAATTTCGCTTCCGTACCGTTAATCAGTTTACGAATATTTTCGTGATGCCGGACAATAACCAAGACTGCTAAAAACAGGCACATAAGCACTACTGACCCGGACTCATTCAAAATAAAGGCCAACAGCGGCAAAATAGACGCAACTATTATGGAGCCCAGTGATACATATTTGGTTAGTATTATTGTTAAAATAAATATAGCCACTAATATAATAAAAATGGTGGGTGATATATATAAAACAATACCTGCGCAAGTAGCAACTCCCTTGCCACCTTTAAAACTCAGAAAGACGGGCCAACAATGACCGATAACCGCGACTGCGGCACATAAGGCAGCAACAGCGGCATTGCCGGAAAGCGAACCGAGCCAGCAGGCTGCCATCCCTTTGAGAAGATCTCCTAATAAAGCCAGTAAAGCTATTTTCAGCCCGGTAGTACGCAACACATTCGTAGCGCCGACATTATGGCTGCCGCGCTTTCTGATGTCCACCCCTCCCATCAGTTTACTGAAAATAAATGAAAATGGAATTGAGCCAATCAAATAACATAGTATCATCAAGGCTGCTGTTTTCACGCATAACCCTCCCACAAGTATTAATTAACATGCCCGCAAGGCATATCCTAAGGTCAGATCACACGGGGACATTCCTCACTTCGGTTCGCGCGATGGACCTGAAAGGTAGGTGTGTCCCCTGCTGGAACAGCGAGAGGACAATTTTTCCTCTTTATATTCTTGCTGCCCCTGGAATGGTCGACTGTAATTATGAACCTGTGCCCGGTTCGGCTCCTCTTTTTCTTACCAGCAACCTAACCGGGGTACCTTCGAAGCCAAAATTTTTACGTATAACATTTTCCAAATAGCGCAAATAAGAAAAATGGATTTCTTCCGGATAATTGGCAAAAAACACAAATACCGGCGGACCGGTTCGTACCTGTGATGCATAATAAATCTTTATTTTTCGCTTACCCCCGCCGGGTAGAGGATTAAGCAGCATGGCATCGGTGAGTACCCGGTTAAGCTCGGCGGTACTGACCCGATTATTATGCTGATCAGAGACAAAATCAACCAGTTCCATTATCTTAAATATCCGCTGACGGGTCAAAGCCGATATATAAAGAATAGGCGCGTAAGCCATGAATTTTAATTCTTCCCTGATGTCACGGTCGAACTGATTCATGGTCGAGCCGTCTTTTTCGATCAGATCCCATTTGTTTACGACTACAATACTGGCCTTGCCTTGTTCATGAACATAACCGGCGATTCTCTGGTCCTGATCGGTCACTTTGTCTACCGCATCAAGCATGATGAGCACCACATCCGCTCTTTCAATGCTCTTAAGCGAGCGGATGACACTATATTTTTCAGTTGCCTCTTTTATACGGGAACGTTTACGAATGCCGGCGGTATCAATCAAAATATACTTCTGCCCTTCAAATTCAAAGGGCGTATCGATCGCATCTCTGGTAGTACCGGGAATATCACTTACAATTACCCGTTCTTCCCCCAAAAGGGCATTTACCAGCGAAGATTTACCCACATTGGGCCGTCCTAATATCGCTATTTTTATGGTATCGGCATCTTCTTCATAATCAAGCGCGGGAGGAAATTTTTCAACTACGGCATCCAACAGTTCGTTGGTATTAAGGCCATGCATAGCGGAAATAGGGATCGGGTCACCCAGACCCAGGTTATAAAATTCATAATACTCTATTTGCTTGCCGAAATTATCTACTTTATTAGCCGCCAGGATAACCGGTTTATGGGAACGGCGCAATAACCCGGCCACCTGTTCATCCTCACTGGTAATACCGTCTTTGACATCTACTACGAAAATAATGACATCTGCCTCATCTATAGCCAGCTCAGCCTGCAGCTTTACCTCCCGGGTGAAAACATCGCCTTCATCAAAGCGTATACCCCCGGTGTCTATTACCATAAACTCCCGGCCGGCCCAGTCCGAATTATCATAAAGCCTATCCCTGGTTACACCGGCGATATCTTCGACTATGGCCTTTCTATTTCCTACCAGATGATTGAAAAGGGCTGATTTACCAACATTGGGTCTTCCTACTATAGCTACTACCGGTTTTGACATATTATCCTCCTAAACACGCTGACTTGATAAAACCAACACGGGGACATTCCTTACTTCGGTCCACGCAGTGGACCTGAGAGGAAAGTGTGTCCCCAGCTCCAAATAGCGAGAGTAAAACCTTCCGCTATATATTTCCTTGCAGGAAACATGAGATCTAAAGATCCTTCACTAACGTTCAGGATGACATATTTAATTTTACTTATCTGTTCAAAATGGTGTCGACCAGATCCCGGGCAGTGCCGTCAACGGTCAGAATTCGGGCACCGGTGACTTTTTCTATATCCTTGACACTTATATCATCTAAAAATACATCTTCTCCCTGTTTCAGAACTACTTCGGAAATTATTACCCTTTTGCCTTCATAGTTTGAACCTAGTGTGTTCAGGATATCTTGGCCCGTAAGAAGTCCGGTTACTGACACATTACCGCCAAAGAACTGGTTGGTTACTGCCAGCATGGTAAGTGATAAGCCTTTTATACGATTAAGCCGCCGGGCGACTGGTTCTAAAACCTTCTTACCGGAAACACCGGTAAGAATACAGGCTTGGATAGCATCAACCGAGTCCGGTAAAGAAGGTTCGATTTGGTTGAATTCATCCAGCAATATACGGGCCAGACCAATCCCGTTTTCAATTTGGCAATAGTCATCGTAATATTCTGCCGGGGGGAATTTAAGCCCCGCTTTCAGATAAAATTCATCAGCCAGGTAAACCAGGCCAAGCCCGGTCTCAGCACGATATTTACTTTGATAATTCCCTACTATTTTTATAAGTTCTGCCGCTTCGTCGGCCGTGACCGTTCTTAATTGGGGAAGATTATCGCGATACCCGGTGAGTCCGACCGGTACTATGCCGATGGAAACCACACAGGGATAAAATTCTGCCAGTTGCTCGATAGTTTCCTGCAGTATCTTGCCGTCATTAATACCGGGACATAATACTATTTGAGTATGTACTTCAATCCCTGCCTCCTGCAGGCGTTCAAGTTCTTCGCCTATTTTATCGGCCCGGGGATTTTTTAACATTTGCACCCGCACTTCAGGATTAAGGCTATGGACCGAAACATAAAGAGGACTAAGCCTCATTCTCTCGATTTTCTGCCAATCTTTCTCCTTCAGATTGGTCAGGGTAATGAAATTCCCATATAAAAAAGAATACCGGTAATCATCGTCTTTGACATACAAAGTCGCACGCATATCGACCGGAAGCTGGTCGACAAAACAGAACAGGCATTTATTCTTGCAGTGCTGCATCCGGTCAAAAACAACGCCGTCAAATTCCAAACCCAGGTTTTCATCATAATCTTTCTCAATTTCTATAGACCATATTTCACCATTAGCTTTTTGCAGTTCCATTTCCAGACTGTCATCCTGGGCATAAAACTCATAGTCCAGTATATCTTCAATAGGCTGACCGTTAATAGCCAGCAGGATATCTCCCGGCTCAATACCCACTTCAGCAGCAATGCCGGCATCTGATACCGTTTTTATTTCGGCGGCCAATCTGTTATTCCTCCTGATGTCATAATCGAAATCTTTCTTCATTATCCATCAAAAGGCTACTCATAGCAAGGGAACAGTTTTCAGCCGCTCCTCTACTTTTTGTACACTTTGTTTAATATCCTTGAGCTGCCATTTAATAAGTTTATATATTATCATATTACTCAAAGTTTTCAACCGGGGTATGCGCACCAACCAGGTAAACAATTTATCCCCTTTGATTATTACCGGTTCAATCCAGAGGTCCGCGGGCTGAAAACCACATACATCTATAAACTGGGTCATGGCCCGCAAGGCTAATTGCAGGTTTTTTCCGGCTCCCAAAGAATAGACCTGATTCCCCCTGCCATCGTCATGAACCAGCAAAGGATATCCGCTTTGCTCCAGTTTGCTGTCCCCGAATCCTTCCAACCGGGTATATCCGCCATGTTTATCCCATCCCAGCAGCAGGTTAGCTGCTATCAGGGTATGATGTACACCTGTAGTGCCAACGAAAATCACTTTCAAATTATATCACCGGCATCCTGTTTGGTCCGCAATGCTTTTAAGCGCGTAATCTCCACCAAATTAACGAGTTGAAAAAAGGCCTTGATTGTGCCCCGGCTGACCACCGGCCGCCCCACTGAGGGCAGCCCGATCCGGCGTGAGGTAAAGCCGCCTAATTTCATGCTTATATTGACCCGGTCCATAGCATTGACCACCAGCACCTGGTCTTCTACCCCCAATATTTGCGCAAGTCCGTTTAAGATATGGGTTAAGCGTTCACTCATGCTTTTTTTGCCCAAAACATAAACTTCATTGCCATATTCATCAATACCCATAAATCTGATTGAACCGAAATCAGCTTCGGTGGTTTTATCAAAATAAGGCAGGCTCATCAATTCGTCCACAGTAGGCGGTCTATGTTTATCAATCAGTCCCAGATGAAGAGCTGCAGCGGTCACCGATGAATGGGACCCGCCAAAACAATGATAAATTATTTTCATTATATTCAACCTCTTAATACGAAAATTCAACACGGAAGGACACTGATTAACTATGATTAACACAGATTTTAAAACAACTATACAAGAGAATGATACGAAAATACCCAAACCTTAAGGCCCACGTCGGGCCGCAATTTTCATGGGTGGTTGTGTCCTTGGGGCATGGACGGTTAATTAGAAATAAAACCGTAGGCCGGTCTACAGGGCGGTAGCCCTTCAGGCCGGTGCAGAGTATAACACATAAACTCTACGGCCCTGAAGCCCGCTCCTAACGTCGAGGCTGTAGGGCCTGCTACGGATAAAATAACCGCAAAACTTAATGCCGCACAATAATATAGACCCCATTTTCCAAATCATGTACCAATCCGCCCAATATACGTGCCAGCAGCAGACTGATTTGCTCCTGTTCTTCCTGATTCAGAGCATAAAAAACCGGACAGCCTCCCTGGGCAACCTTGGACGAATCCGTAGTAATAATAGCCAGAATACAGTTGCTAAAATTTGTATCCATCAATCTGCCGCCTTTCGGCCATAAAATGTATTAAGCGTAGTTCCCCGGATGTTTTCCAATACCGGCGCTTTTTTAATTATTTCAATCAGGGCGTCCATATCCGGTTCATTGGCTACGATAAAAAGGCCCAGATAGCCCTTGTCGACCTGTTTGCGGGCTAACGGCATCAGTTCGGTTTCCGATAAATCCACTTTACTGCCCAGGATAGATACTACATCATGGATTATAGCCATCCGCTGGCCGGGTGCATCCAGGGTTAAGCGGGCATTATCGTTCTTAGGTCTGATGATAACGCCTAACCCTTCCTCCAGAATTTTTTTACGGGTGAAAGGTAATCCCACATTCATGATGACCACATCGTCCACCATGAGCAGGGAGTTGTTGAAATGAACCTGGCCCGGTACCACCTCTGCTATCTCCCCGATGCATGATCCGCTCATCAGCTTCAGGCAAAATAAAATGCAGGCTGCCGCTGCCGCTATTCCCCATGGCCACCCGCCCAAACCGGTAGCAGCACTGCTGACCAGAGCAGTTAAAATACATAAATAGTTGCGGGCTTCAAACACGCGGGCAATGCCTTCAATATAGTCCTGACCCCGTTTGATGATTTTGCTTTCTTCTAATTTATTAAGGGTCTCTCTTTCCATATTGCGAATGTCGCGAAATTGCTGGGCCGCCAGGGCCAGGAAGGTTACTGCCACATAATCCGGTTTGGCAATGGCCGGAACTGCCACTGCCCCCAGACTGGCAGCAATAAAGCCCAGGGCCAGATGAGTAAGATGGCCATGGGGATAAGTGGGATAATGACGGTAATCGTTGCGCAGCATCAGCCACCGGGCAATAAATCCCGCCGTTATCCCAACTAATATTACTATCCCGTACTCTTTCATGACTCTATTTTTGCGTCGATCCGCGGTTAATCAAATAAAAGATTCCTATAGCCGCACCTACCACGACCAGAATAATCAGTAAAGTAGAGCCGGCCTTCTGGTCGTCTCCGGTCATAGGTTTAGCAGCCGGCTCGGTAGAGGTACCGGTCCCGGCAGCGGAAGCACCAATTACGGTAGGCAGTACATCCGCAAATAGTGCCGCTGCCTTTTCCGCATCCTGTTTCGGATTGGTATGGGAACCTATTTCAATCAACATCGCCCGGGGGCTTAAATCCTGATTATAACTCCCTTTGCCCATATAAATGCCATTGGACAGGCCCGGTTCTTTTTTATCCATGACCGCCTTAATTTTTTTGGCAAATTCCAGATTGGTTTTCATATTGGGATTGCTTCTGCCCACCACCAATTTGATTTTAGTTACTTCCTGACCCTTAACTTTGGTCTGGTACTGGTCGGGCGGGACGGCATCGCGATGAACGTCCAGAATTACATCAGGCTGGTCCTTCAGCAAAGATGCGGCCGTCTTGCGGGAACGATTATAGGCGTTTATATCATGAGGATTATGATTGGCTTTATTATAGTCAACTTTAAAACCCATTTCCCTGAACTTATTCACCATGGCTTCCCCAACATCATATATGCCGCCATTACCGTTGATGCTTTCTTTGCCGTCGGTGGGCACATAAGATTCATCGCTATGGGTATGATACACGGCTATAGTTGGTTTTTGGCCGGTTTTGACCACCGGTACTTCGCGGTTCAAAAGCGAGGCATCCGTTTCCAGATCAGCAATATCGGGCATGGTTTCCTTCCCCTGATAAACACATCGCGCCGTATTGTCGGAGATAATTTCCACCACCCGATAGCGGGAATTATCGGCGGCAATATAAATATCTCCGGGATAAACCTCAAAACCAGTTTGATGGACCACTTTGTTCTGTTCATCCAGCAGGGTGAAGTGCTGTCCCCCGGCTCTTTCCGTATGACTGGCCCAGACTCCGCCGGCTAAAAGGGTAAAGAGCAGGGTCAATATAACTATTGGTAAATAGCGTTTATTCATTATTGCCGCCCCCTTCACCCTGGTTCTGCTCTTCCATAGGCTTGCGGGCCGGTTCCGGTTCCGGTTCACGCAGGTTGGTTACCAATTCATCCGGTCTTCCCTCTGTTTTAGGCCCACCCTGGATCCGCTCCAGGCTCTCACCTACAAATTCGGCCAATAAGACTGCCAGGATACCGGCTAAAACCAGGGAATCAAAGGCTCCCGCACCGCCAATATGCACAACCCCTCTGACCCCGGTCCGGGCCAAATATAGATACTGTCCTACATCCAAAGCAAGTACGCCGATTACCGCTGCAAAGAAGGCACCTCTGCGGGAGCGGCCGGCCAGATAACCCACGATACCTGCGACCAGAGGATAAATATAAATCGGATCAATAAATATCTGTTCCGGTTCCGCCCCCAGATAGCGGGCAGCGATAAATAATACTAAGGCGGTAACTGCTGCCGCAATCAAAGCCCGTACCTTTTCCCGGGTGGTTCCGGCTCCCAATAATACATAAATTGCCAGGCCAACCGTAATGATCCCACCCAGATTAATGGTTATCCTGGGGGTTATGGGCACATCGATAAAGCTGCCGACAATAATGGCGGCAATTACGATCAGAGCCGACCTGTCATTCAGGCGCATCCGGTCCAGAACACGATGGGCCAGTCCGAAATAAATTAATATGGAGACTACAATTAAGGCAATCATACCAAATGGGAAATTAGCCATAGTTTTGACTCATTCCTTTCATACATGTATTTATGAAATATGTTTCCCCAAAATGGATTTTAAATACAATGCGGAATGAAACTATACGGCTGG
>DHSK01000063.1:0-5454 GCA_002408445.1 Syntrophomonas sp. UBA5288 | reverse complement strand
GGAAAGATCCTTCGCTGACGCTCAGGATGACATAGTTTGGCTGGTTTTACAGAAAAAAATAAAGATGGCATAAAGCTTGTAGCTTTTGCCATCCTCTTTACCATATAACCTTTACCGGTGTGCCCACCAATGCGGGTCGATTCCGCGGGCTCGCAGCCATTCGGCGGTTGAGCCGGTAATAATTAGCGGGCAGGTTTTTAATTGCCGGCAGTCTCCGGCCCCGGCCATTAAAAAGACCGACTTGAGACGATACAAAAAACCCTCTGTATATTCTTGCAGCAATTCAGGTCCGCCGTTCATAAGGGCTTTCAAAAACGGGGAAGCCATTCCTACCAGTTCTGCGCCCAGTGCCAATGCTTTAACCGCGTCACCCGCACCTCTTATTCCACCGGAAGCTATAGTGGTTATAGGCAGTTTCAGCGCTGTAATTTCAGCCAGGCTGGCGGCGGTCGCAATGCCCCAGTCATCAAGTTCTCCCTGGAATTGTCCCCGGCGCTGGTCTTCAATGGCTATAAAATTAGTACCGCCTTTGCCCCCGGTATCAAAAATGCGTACTCCGGCTGCAAACAGTTTACTTACCGCCTCGCGGGAAAAACCAAAGCCGACCTCTTTGGCAATAATCGGTACAGGGGCATTATCTGCTATGCGGGCTACATTATCCAGGATGCCTTTGAAGCACCGTTCCCCTTCCTGCATGGCTAATTCCTGCGGTATATTAAAATGCAGTTGAATAGCATCGGCGGCTATCATATTTACCGCTTCATTTATCTCCTTAATACCGGATGCCGCACTTAAATTAGCCAGTATTAAACCATCCGGATTAATCTCCCGCACAATACTGAAGGTCTTTTTTAATTCACCGTCATTAATGGCAATCTTCTGTGACCCAACCGCCATAGCCAGGCCATATTTATCCGCTACACGGGCCAATTCCAGATTTATATCATAACCTTCAGCCGTACCACCGGTCAGAGCATTTACGAGAATAGGATACTCCAGGGTTTTACCCAAAAACAAGGACCTGGTGGATATATCAGCCAGGTCAAGTTCAGGCACCGAATTATTAATCAGGTGGATATCCTCCATACCGCTCGTACAAGGACCGTCACCGGTAGCCAAAGCAATATTCAGATGTTCAGTTTTGCGCTGCTTGCGAATGTTCATACCTCCCGGCAATCTTCTGCCCCATATTTTTAATTTTACCTCTGATGTAAAAAAAGCTGCCAGCGGCAGCTTAAAATTAATGCCTCAACCCGCAACCAGCGCCGGCCGCGGCGCAGCCCTGACAGTTATCCCTGGCAGAACTGCTCCCGGCAGTACTAAACGATGAAAGCATTTGTTTTACTTCGGCCCCACACTCCGGGCACCTGATCTTATTTTTTTCTGCATTGGAAACCATACGGTCAAATTTGTGTCCACATTGTTTACAAATGAAATCAAAAATGGGCATAAATCAAATTCCTTCTGCAGTTTTATTCGTTATCCTGTTGCTCCAGATATTCTTCAACTTCTTTATTCTCTGCCTCTTCCTGGGCTTCTTTCAAAGAAAGACTGATCCGTTTTTCTTCCGGATCCATGCTTAATATTTTAATCTTGATCTTATCCTGCACGCTGACCACATCTTCCGGTTTTTCCACTCTGCGGTTGGCCAACTGGGATATATGAACCAGACCGTCCACACCGGCTTCGATTTCAACAAAAGCTCCGAAGGGGGCTATTCTGACCACAGTTCCTTCAACAATATCGCCGGGTTTATATTTTTCCATAACGATTTCCCAGGGGCTCTTCAGCAATTTCTTGCGGCTTAAGGAAACCCGTTCTTTTTCACGATCCAGGCCTAAAATATAAACTTCAATTTCCTCACCTTCGTGCAGCACATCAGAAGGATGCTCTATGCGAACATGATCTATTTCCGATACGTGCAGGAGGCCTTCATATCCGCCCAAATCAATGAATGCACCATAATCCACTATCCGTTTTATCTTGCCGGTGCGGGTCTGACCTTCCTCAATATTCTGCCAGAATGCCTCTTTCAGCCGTGCTTTTTCCTCACCCACAACCTGTTTGCGGGATACGACTACCTGGGAACCGCGCCGCTTGTTTCTATTAAACTCTATTATTTTAAAATTAAGGGTCTGACCGATAAAATCTTCTATATTGCGAACATAGCCATCATCCACATGTGAAGCAGGCAGAAATGCTACTACACCTACATCAACCAGCAATCCGCCTTTGACACTACCGGTTACCACACCCTGAATAGTTCTTTCTTCCTTATAGTCCTCTTCCAGTTTATCCATATATTTTTGCGCATCTACCTTTTTCTTGGATAACAGGATAGTACCATCATCATCCCATTTGAGTACCATGACCTCGATTTCGTCCCCGACTTTGACCAGATCTTTAGCTGAACCGGCATCTTTTACCGACAATTCTCTAGCGGGAATAATTCCTTCGGATTTTCCTCCCACATCAACCATAACCTCATCGTCCAGCACCTGAATAATGGTGCCCTTTATAATATCTCCGCGATTGGGAGTTACAAAGTCCGCCATTTCTGCTTCCATTTTTGCAAAGGACTCTTCGCGGGGAACACTCTGTTCGTTGTTCACCGTTTCTTCAATTTGCTGCTCCTTTACAGCATTCTCGTCGTACTCACTCATCCTATCCAATACCTCCTTAATTATCCAGTCCGGAGTGGAAGCCCCTGCGGTGATCCCAACTTTGGTCACTCCCTCGAACCATTCCTTTTTCAGATCTGAAGCATTCTGTATCTGAAAAGTTTTAACTCCGGTAAATTTACACTCCCTGGTTAGAGTGGCTGTATTAGAACTATTAATATCACCAACTACCAGCATTAAGTCAACTTGCCGGGATAAATCTCGGGCAGATGCCTGCCGATTTCTGGTAGCCGGGCAAATCGTATTGAAAACACGGACCTCTGTTTTCCCGGGCAATAATGCCGCCGCCACCTGATAAAACTGATTTTCATCCCTGGTAGTCTGCGATATGAATCCTACCTTGCTGCCAACCTGCAAGCCAAATACTTCCTCCAGGCTTTCGATAATACTAGCTTCATTCTCACACCATCCTGCAATACCCTGTACTTCAGCATGTTTTTTATCTCCGAAAATTACTATCGCATATCCTTCACCTCGTAGTAATGCTGCCAGAGTATGTACTTTTTTAACCAGCGGGCAGGTAGCATCCTTGATAAGAAAACCTCTTCTCTCGGCCTCTTGTATCACTCCTGGCGGCACTCCGTGCGACCTGATTATGAGCCTCCCGGGTTCAATGCTTTCTAAACTGTCGACTGGTATAATACCCTTTTTTTCAAAATATCTGACTACAGCATCATTGTGTACCAGCGGTCCCAGCGTATAACATTTGCCGCCTTCAGAAGCTGCATCCCGGGCTATCTGTATCGCCCGTTTAACTCCGGCACAGAATCCGGCATATTCAGCTACCTTAACCTGCAATGATAACACCCCGCAAATAATATAACTATTATGTATAACGGTACACAAATCCTTCTTTATTTTGACAAAAGGCTATTAATTTCACACATAATTTGCTTGCTGACTTTTTCCATATTTTCGGAATTTATCTTCTGCCCCCGGTATTCCGACAGTAGCAATGGTTCTCCTACCCGTACCACCAGAGGATTCAGCCACCCGATCGGTAAATTTCTGCGGCTGCCAATACAGGCTACCGGCAGTACCGGTGCACCTGATTTCAATGCCAGCATGGCAATACCGGTGTGAGCTGTAGTCTCCTGTCCTTCTCTTTTACGCTCACCTTCAGGAAATATACCCAGTACTTCACCCATATCCAGAATATCAAGCGCCTGTCTGATAGCACGCCGGTCGGGTGTTCCCCTTTTTACCGGAAATGCATTCAGTCCTGTTAATAATTTGCCCAATACCGGATTCGTAAATAACTCAGCCTTAGCTATAAAATGTACCGGACGCTTAAATGATATCCCAACCAATACCGGATCCCAGTTACTGACATGGTTGGCAGCAATTATTACCGGTCCCTGAGCCGGCAGGTTTCGTACTCCTTCGATTTTCAAGCCGAGAAAATAAAAAAGGAACCTTACCAGGTCACGGACAAAACGATAGAACATTCTATCCCTCCCTGATTATAGCGTATAATCGTGCAGCAACTTCATCAATCGACAGGTTGCTGGTATCTATTATAATCGAATCATCTAAAATCTTTAGCGCACCGGTTGGGCGCTGCATATCGCTCTGGTCGCGGGCGGCTATATCATTTTTTATTTTTTGCAAATCACAGGCGATACCTTTGGCCTGCAATTCCTTCATGCGCCGCCGGGCTCTTTCCTCAATACTGGCCGTAATGAAAAACTTGTATTCGGCATCAGGCAGTACACATTCACCGATATCACGGCCATCCATGACTATATCGGCAGTAAGTGCCATATCCTGCTGTTTTTCAACCATTATTTCCCTGACTGCCGGATGGGAAGCTACTCCCGAAACAGCTTCGGTTATTCGTGGAAGACGTATATCAGAAGTTACATTTATATTATTGCAATAAATTTGCTGGCCGTTCTCGAAATGTATATCAGACGAAAGGGCTAACTTTTGAAGTGCAGCGGCATCATTTGTATTAATGCCTTTATTCAATGCCTCCCAGGTGAGAGCGCGGTACATGGCTCCGGTGTCAATATATACAAAACCTAGTTCGCTGGCAATCTTCCTGGCAATAGTACTTTTGCCCGCACCTGCAGGACCATCGATAGCAATTTTCATAAACACAACCTACCCAACCATAGTCTTTATAGATTTTAACATAATGCGGTACTTGTGTAAAAACTTTGGGAAGGAAAATAATTCAACCGGGAAAACCCTTATCGAATATGAATCCTTCGACCCCGAGGACAAGTATGGCTCATATCCGTAGCAGGCCCTACAACCCCGACGTTAGGAGTGGGCTTCAGGGCCGGGGTTTTCTCATGTTATTCTCTGCACCGGCCTACGTCCTGTCATCCTGAACGTAGTGAAGGATCTTGCAGTCTCCGAGATGAGAAGATCCTTCACTTCGTTCAGGATGACAAAAAGATGTTATTTATAGCAATAACAAGAACAGTATTTTCGTACTAAAATCTGTGTCCTTCTGTGTTGAATTTGCCCGTTAACTGGTTACCTCTCGCAGTATATCCCAGAATTCAGGAAAAGATATATTTACTGCTTCAGCATTTTTAATCGTGGTTTCTTTGTGACCGCATAAACCGGCTACGGCCAGGCTCATGGCCATGCGATGGTCGCCCAGGCTGTCGACGATACCTCCTGGCAGGGAATCAGGGCGGCCATTAATGACAAACCCATCTTCAAATTCCTCCAGGTCTACTCCGAGAGCAGACAATTGCGAAGATATAGCGGCGATCCGGTCGGTCTCTTTGAAGCGCAGCTCGCGCGCATTCTTAAC
>DHSK01000107.1:8615-11933 GCA_002408445.1 Syntrophomonas sp. UBA5288 | reverse complement strand
GTTGGTATTTAATGTTTTTAAAAAGAAAAGCAGGAATAGTAGCTGTCTTGGTGGCATTATCGGTGATGATGTCATGCTGTGTTGCTTTTGCTGCAGATGTCCCAGCGAATTCTGTGGCAGTTCAAGAAGATGAAGTAGGGCCCATGTCAGTGACGCAATGGTCATTCTATTTTAGCCCAATTGAAGTATCACTCAATGAATACACCTATGCCGAAGGTGAAGGATGGACTACGTATTATATTCCAGATCCAGTTCCCATTAAACCAAATGTTGATGCTCGTTTTGAGATGTTAATAGACCATTGGTGCAGTCAGCCTTCAATTGTTTCCAGAACCAATCTTCCCTATAAAAGCATTACCTTACAAAATAGGGACGAATTTGGAGGAGATTGCTGGGTTTATGATTCAGGTGTGGTATGGTACAACCAAAATACGTATTATGCCCTTAAAATGAAGGCAAAGAGCGATGAATACGGCGTCCACAAAGGTATGTGGGGCAGCAGCTATTTGATCCCTGATCACTGGGAGACGGATTACTTTACGGTTACAAGTAACTAATCTCGTTTTCGATTGATGTTTGAGGATGGTGTTATTTATGTTTTCTCTTTCATTTAGATTAATATGGAACGATTTGCGCAAGAATCCTAGAAAATATATAATGAAGCTTCTTATCCTATCCATACTCTTTTCAGCCACTACCGTAACCTTTTTGATGCCAGAAGCTTACAGGTTTCTACGCATAGGACCCTTCGAAGGTGCACAATATGATATAAGCATTTCGGGCCCTTTTAATACAAGAAATCTTTCTGCCCTAACTAAACAAAAGGAAATTGACAGCTTAGTCGGTTTAAGTAATTGGGGTGGGCTTCGTATTATGAATATTCAAAACTCCAGGACGGTCAATTCGACCACTTGGTTTGCAGATGACATGAAAAAGGCAGGAATCTTGCTTCCAAATAATGAGACTATATTGATGAAAGGATCATTTCAACCCGACTCAGCGGTAGTCAGCGCTAGAGTTGCGGATTACCTGGGAATTACGGTTGGTGATCATATTAGAATTGGTTGGGAGAATTATGAATTAAATGATGGAATTGAATACGTAATTAGTGGTATTTTATACGAATCCTCCTATGGAGCAATCGTCATTGCTGATTATAGGCCGTATAAACATGTGATCTATAAAGCAACAGAGAAAGTTAGCTCTTCTAATAAACCAGCGTATTATACGAGTATTTATATTAATCTAAACAATGATGTACATATAAAAAATTTGGACTCATGGATATCTAGTATTATTGGTTTTACTAATTTTACAACTGAATGGAGAACAGCGAGAATAAATTCCGAAAATGAAGAGTTTGAGCGTTTTGCCGCAGGTACAATTAAAAATCAACGGGTAAATCTCCTGATTATTTATATGGTTATTGTTTTGACTCTTTTTATCCTCATTTTGAGAAGAGATCGAAAATTATATACGATACTATACGCATGTGGAGTACCAATTCGGTTCTTCTACACTCATTTTTTCACAAAGGCATTTTCCATTCTATGCATAGTCACGGCATTCTCGTTATGGTTAGCATACCTGTATTTTACGAAAATGCATTTTTACTATTTCCCGGGTAACTCTTGGCTTAATCTTATTGGTTTTGCTGTTCTGATTGATTTAATTGCCCTATTGCTTGTACTGGTTATGGGGTTTCAATATATTCGTAAATATTCTATTGCATATTCATTAAATAGGGAGGAAGGCTTATGAATGTTTTTGTGTCCGTAAAAGATCTAAGTAAACGATATACTTCTAAAACAGGTTTAATAGAAATTTTAAATAATTTGTCTTTTGATATTCACAATGGTGAGTTTGTTGCAATAATGGGTACATCAGGTGCAGGCAAGACGACACTGCTAAACATTGTGGGAACTCTTGATGACGAGTATTCGGGCTCAGTGACTCTCTTCTCAAATAAGTTGGAACAAACTAGTGCAGACATTAAACAAAAAATGCGCCTGCACAAAATTGGGTTTGTCTACCAGGGATTTTACTTGATTCCTTTTTTGACTGCATTAAACAATGTTTTAATTCCCAGGTTATTTAATAACGAAATAATTGAAGAATATGATGAAAAGAAAGCCAAGGCAGTAACATTACTTGAACAGGTGGGATTAAAATCTTATCTAGGAAAATATCCTAATCAGATGAGTTATGGCGAACGTCAAAGAGTAGCTATTGCACGCAGTTTAATTAACAACCCGCAGCTAGTTTTGGCCGATGAACCAACCGGTAATCTTGATAGCGCAACAAGCAAAGAAGTCATAACCTTGTTGAAAGATATATGTAAGAATCAGAATACAGCGATTATGATGGTAACACATGACGCGAATATGGCGGCTTTTGCTGATAAAACGTTTATACTGGAAAATGGACAAATTGAAAAAAGAGAAAACTAAATATACCATCCTTTCGAGCTTTAACAAAGCCCATTTTTATCATTTTGAGCGCTTTATTAAAGCTCACTTTTTTGTCAAATTAATAACTATTCAGTTTTTATTCGTTTATTACCCTACCCGGTCTTCCAAGCTGGCCCCGGTGAACTGGCTGTTGTAGAGGTCGGCGTAGAATCCCTGCTGTGCCAGTAATTCCCGGTGGCTACCTTTTTCGATAACCCTGCCTTCATTCATAACCAGAATCAAATCTGCGTCCCGAATGGTAGACAACCGGTGGGCGATAACAAAACTGGTTCTCTTATGCATCAGGTTGATCATAGCTTTTTGGATATAGACCTCGGTCCTGGTATCAACACTGCTGGTAGCTTCGTCCAATATAAGGATAGCCGGATCGGCCAATATGGCCCGGGCAATAGTCAACAGCTGTTTTTGACCTTGTGATATATTGGATGCTTCTTCATCAAGTACCGTATCGTAGCCTTCCGGCAGAGTCCTGATAAAATGATCGGCATGAGCCGCCCGGGCCGCACGTACAATTTCATCTTCGCCGGCTCCCTCGCGTCCGTAAACTATATTATCCCTTATGGTTCCGTTAAAAAGCCAGGTATCCTGCAGGACCATGCCAAAAATGCTGCGTAAAGCTCCCCGTTTCAGATCCCTGATATCCATCCCGTCTACCGTGATCCTGCCGCCTTCGATTTCGTAAAAGCGCATTAAAAGGTTGACCAGGGTAGTTTTGCCGGCACCGGTGGGACCTACTATGGCGACCGTCTGTCCTGATTTTACATCGATATTCATATCCTCGAGCAGAGAAGTGTCAGGCTGGTAGCTGAATTTAACATTATGAAACCGGACATTGCCCTGCGGGAAA
>DHSK01000107.1:6882-8421 GCA_002408445.1 Syntrophomonas sp. UBA5288 | reverse complement strand
GCCGACGCCACCGTTGATTGAATGATATTTACAATATTGGCCGTCTGGACGATGGGTTGGGTAAACTGGCGGGAGTACTGGATAAATGCCTGCACATCACCAATCGTAATGGTCTTGTGAATAACAAATATTCCGCCTACGACGCTTACCAGCACATAGCCGATATTGTTGATAAAAGTTAACAAGGGCATGATAATACCGGAAACAAACTGCGCCTTCCAGCCTTCCTCATAGAGCCTGGCATTGATAGTATTGAATTTCTCAATCGATTCGCCCTCGTGTCCGAACGCCTTTACCACCTGATGACCGGTATACATCTCCTCCACATGGCCGTTCAATTCGCCCAGGGCTTTCTGCTGCCCGGCAAAAAACTTCTGCGAACGCGAGGCTGCAGCCTTGGTCACCAGGGCGGAAAGGGGCAGGACTACCAGAAATATTAAAGTCAGCCAGGGGCTTATAGTCAGCATCATGATTAAAACGCCCAGGAGCGTTACCACTGAAGTAATCAGCTGGGTCAAACTTTGCTGCAGGGTAGTGGCGATATTATCAATATCGTTGGTTACCCGGCTTAAGATATCCCCATGAGTCCGGGCATCAAAAAACTTTAAGGGCAAACGTGACAGCTTCAGGTTTATGTCCTGACGCATATCATAAACAGTTTTTTGCGCCACGCTGGCCATAATATACTGCTGCAGATAGCCGAAAAACGCGCTTGCTATATATAGCCCGGCCAGAATATATAAAATATGCAAAATATAATTGAAATCAACCGCCGCTCCCGGCACATGCTGGAATTTAAGCATGAGATCCTCAAATAGTTTGGTGGTGGCTTTACCCATGATCTTAGGGCTTACAATGTTGAAAACCGTGCTTAAAATGGCCATCAAGAGTACCACCAGCAGACGATACCGGCGTGGTTTCAGATAACCCAGGAGTCTTTTAAAAGTCCCCTTAAAATCTTTGGCCTTTTCCACCGGCCTTCCCAGGGGTCCCATCGGGCCACCCCGGGGACCGCCGTCATGGTCGCCCTTAAAACCTTGCCTGCCACGTTCTTTGCTCATGCCAGTTCCTCCTCTGACAACTGAGAGTATACGATTTCGCGATATACTGCACAGGAATTTATAAGTTCCTTATGGCTGCCCATTCCGGCCATTTCACCATTATCCAGAACAATTATCCGGTCTGCCTCCATAACCGTGGTAACTCTTTGGGCCACGATTAAAACTGTCGCCTCAGCCGTGTCTTTCTTAAGTGCTCCCCGCAGCCTGGCATCAGTCTTGAAATCCAGGGCCGAAAAGCTGTCATCGAAAATATATATTTCCGGCCTCCTGACCAGAGCCCGGGCAATAGCCAGGCGCTGTTTCTGTCCTCCCGATACATTAATACCGCCCTGTTCGATAACGGCATCAAAGCCTTCTTTCATACCCTCGATAAACTCCAGCGCCTGCGCGGTGGCAGCCGCCTGCCGCACTTCTTCAGCCGTGGCATCTGCCTTGCCGTACCTTATATTATCGGTAACGGTACCGGTAAAAAGCACCG
>DHSK01000107.1:5294-6600 GCA_002408445.1 Syntrophomonas sp. UBA5288 | reverse complement strand
GTCCCTCCGATGATAGCGGTTGTTTCACCGGGCCGCGCGGTAAAAGAGATATTACTTAAGGCCGGCTGTTCGGCACCGGGAAAGCTAAAGGTGACATCCCTGAATTCCAGCAGTCCTTTTTTGGTTCCTGGACTTGCTGATTTTTCAGCATCGGTGATAACCGGCACGGTTTCCAGCACTTCATTGATTCGCACCGCCGAGGCCGAAGCCCGCGGTACCATAATAAACATCATGGAGAAGATAACCAGTGATATCATGATCTGCATGGCATACTGGATGAACGCCATCAGTGAGCCCACCTGCATGTCGCCGTGGTCGATACGGATACTGCCAAACCATATAATGCCTATAATAGTCAAATTCATTACCAGCATCATGACAGGCATTAAGGCGGCCATTATTTTGTTGACCTTAATGGCATTTTCGGTTAGATCGGCATTGGCATCTTCGAAACGCGCCTTTTCTTTCTCAATCCGGTTAAAAGCCCGTATTACGCGGATCCCGGTCAAATTCTCCCTCAGTACCAGATTTAATTTATCGATCTTTAACTGCATCAATTTAAAAAGGGGTATGGCTTTGCTCATGGTAAACCCGATTACAATGGCAATGACCGGGATGACTGCTACAATGACCAGCGACAGCGGCCGGTCTTTAGATATCGCCATGATAATGCCGCCGATACACATGATAGGAGCCATGATCATCATGCGCATGATCATAAAGGTAACCGTCTGCAGCTGGTTAATATCGTTGGTAGTCCGAGTTATAAGTGTGGCAGTGCCAAAATGGTTAAACTCCTGCAGGGAAAAACTTTCCACCCGGGCAAAAATCTTGCGGCGTAAAATAGTACCAAAGCCGGTGGCTGTTTTGGAAGATAAAAAACTGGCCATTACTGAGCAAACGGTACCGATGCCGGCCACGAGGAGCATCAACCCCCCAATTCTAATAATGTAATCAATATCGCCCTTGACTATGCCGGTATCAACGATATCGGCCATCAAAGTCGGTAAATACAACTCCGATAGTGTCTGTAAGAACACCAGCAATACGACCGCCGCCGCAGAAAAGGCAAACGGCTTTAAATTACGGTATAATTTGAACATACTTTAGCGAGGTGACTTCACCCCCGACTCCTTTCATAAAAATAGTGAAAAATCCAACACTTAAGGACCCAGATTAACTTTGCGAATGTCATCCTGAGGCAAAGCCGAAGGATATTAAGATTCTCTTCGCTAAGGCGCAGAATTATCACGCGGTCGCACCACGATAAACGAATAGAGTGTCATTCTGAACGTTAGTGAAGAAT
>DHSK01000107.1:4539-5016 GCA_002408445.1 Syntrophomonas sp. UBA5288 | reverse complement strand
GCCTGGCTTTCTTATTTCCGGTTTCGCTCCAGGGCAGCTTTTATATCTGTTAACCCTTTAATGAGATCCAGGGCTTCCTGCTCCGGGACGTCCGCTACCAGTTCATTAATCTTATTTCTTATGTCCTGGCGTATGGTATCCAAATATTCGGCAGCGGCCGGAGTGAGATAGAGCTTTATTATGCGTTGATCGCCGGCATCCTCTTTTTTTTCTACCCAGCCTCTCTGTTGCAGTTCCCGTATAATATTGGAAACATGAGATTTGGCCATACCTGTTTTACGAGCCAGGGCACTAATGGTTATACCTGGTGCCTTTCCGATTTGCCGGGCCATTATCATGTTGGTTACTGGTATATCATGCTCTGCCAGTATTTCCTGCACGTATTTACCTATTCCCCGGTTAACTTCCCGCAGTAAATCTATTAGCATCTCATGAGGCATTTCGTGGTTGGGTGACAAAGTAGAACACGTCCTTTCG
>DHSK01000107.1:4004-4353 GCA_002408445.1 Syntrophomonas sp. UBA5288 | reverse complement strand
ATGATTAAGCAGTAACTTTGCGAATGTCATCCTGAGGCAAAGCCGAAGGATCTTAGGATTCTTCGCTAAGGCTCAGAATGACAAATGGGGTTTTTGGAATTATGCAAAACTCTCAGTTAACAAAATCGTTCTCTACAGAACATTATTTATTATAATAGTCATTTTAATTACTAGCAATGGCAGATGCAGGCAGCCGGCTTATTTTTTTATTGCTTATTAACCGTCCATGTCTGCATGCCACGATTAGCTAAAATTAGTATGTCTTATAGTACGTAGCCTGCCCTACGGCCCCGACGTTAGGAGTGGGCCTCAGGGCTGGGTTTTTACGTGTTATTCTCTGCACCGGCCT
>DHSK01000107.1:0-3741 GCA_002408445.1 Syntrophomonas sp. UBA5288 | reverse complement strand
TACCTATATGGAATTGAAAAACTGTATAAATATAAATGCGGAGAAAAATCATGAAGATAATCCACACCTCCGACTGGCACATCGGCCGGTCGTTATACGGGCGTAAAAGATATGAAGAATCCGAAGCTTTTCTGGACTGGCTGGTTAAGTTGATCAGCGCTGAAAATGTGGATGCGCTGCTGGTGGCAGGGGATGTTTTTGACAATAGTACGCCCAGCAACCAAGCGCAGGAATTGTATTACCGTTTTTTGTGCCGGGTGGCCGAATCGTCCTGCCGTCACGTGGTAATAACGGCCGGCAACCACGATTCTCCTTCATTTTTGAATGCCCCCCGGGAAGTACTGCGTTACCTCAACGTGCATGTGATCGGTTCTATCACCGGTTCGGCGGCGGACGAAGTACTGGTTTTGGATGACCGGCAGGGTGAACCGGCCCTGATCGTTTGTGCCGTACCTTATCTGAGGGACCGTGACATACGAACTTCGGAAGCGGGTGAAAGCCCGGCCGATAAAGAAGCAAAATTACTGGAAGGTATTCGCAGGCATTACCAGGAAGTTTGCCTGGTGGCCGAGCAAACCAGGACCAGGCTTAATCGAGTCCTGCCTGTCGCAGCCATGGGCCACCTCTTTGCCGCCGGCGGCCGGACGGTCGAAGGTGACGGGGTACGCAGCCTGTATGTAGGGTCACTGGCCCGGGTAGGGAATGATGTTTTCCCGCCCCTAATCGACTACCTGGCCCTGGGGCATTTGCATATTCCTCAGCAGGTGGGCCGTTCTGATACCAGACGCTATTCCGGCTCCCCGCTGCCCATGGGATTTGGCGAAGCCGGTCAGGCCAAGCAGGTATATGAAGTGGATTTTGACGGGTCCCAGCCGGCAGTTACCGCCCTGCCGGTTCCTTCATTCCAGGCCTTGGAACGCATCCAGGGAGATTGGGAAACTATTGCCCGGCGTCTTGATGAACTGAAAGCCAGCGCCAGTCCGGTGTGGCTGGAAATAATATACGAAGGAAATGAAATCATCAGTGATTTGCGGGAACGCCTGGACCAGGCTACAGCCGGAACCGGGCTGGAGATATTGCGGGCCAGGAATAACCGGGTGATTCAGCGGGTCCTGAATCCCGAACATAGTGAAGAAACCCTGGATGAGCTGGATCTTAATCAGGTATTCACACGCTGCCTCGATGCGCACGACGTGCCGGAAGAGCAGCGCGCATCATTGCAAAAAACTTATCAGGAAGTGCTGACCAGGCTGGAGCAGGATGACCGGCAGCTAAGTCATTCTAAATGAGCGGCTCTGTCATTCTGAACGAAGTGAAGAATCTTAACTGAGGTGCTTCGCATGTACTATGTTTATATGTTAACCAGCTGGAATAATAAAGTCCTTTATACTGGTGTTACAAATAATCTGGAACGAAGGATGTATGAACATAAAAACAAGCTGGTTAAAGGATTTACAGAAAAGTATAATGTGAACAAGCTGGTGTATTTCGAAAGTACATCTGACATAAAAGCTGCCATTACCAGGGAAAAACAAATTAAAGGCTGGACCCGGGCAAAAAAGAATGCATTGATTGAAAACTTAAATCCTGAATGGAGAGATCTAACCGCGATCTGGGACATCTAAGATCCTTCGCTATGCTCAGGATGACATATGCTGACACTCGGGATGATATGGACTGGCAGGTATAAATAAGGAATGTCTTGTAAAGATAAAGTTCAAAGCATCAGGAGATATTATGCGAATTTTAACGGTACGCTTTAAAAACTTAAATTCTCTTTCCGGTGAGTGGTACCTCGATTTTACCCGGCCCGCCTTTATAAACAGCGGTATATTCGCCATTACCGGCCCTACCGGAGCCGGCAAAACCACCATTCTGGATGCCATCTGCCTGGCCCTGTATGGCCGGACCCCTCGGCTTAACCGCGTCAACAAAAGCGGCAATGAGATAATGTCGCGCCAGACCGGGGAATGTTTCGCCGAAACCACTTTTCAGACTGCGGAGGGCCGTTTCCGCTGCCATTGGAGCCAGCACCGGGCCCGCAACAAACCGGATGGCGAGTTGCAGAATCCCCGGCATGAAATCGCCGAAGCGGACAGCGGCAAGGTACTGGAAAATAAACTGCGTGATGTAGTCCAAAAGGTTGAACAGGTCTGCGGCATGGATTTCGACCGTTTTACCCGTTCCATGCTTCTGGCTCAGGGAGGATTTGCCGCATTTTTGCAGGCCGCTCCCGACGAACGCGCTCCCATTTTGGAACAGATTACCGGCACTGACATCTACAGCCGTATTTCGATTAAAGTACATGAACAGCAGGCGGATAATAACCGGCAGTTGAAGGAGCTGGAAAATGTTCTGGGCGGTATGCGGATTTTAAGCGGGGAAGAGGTAAACGCTCTGCGCACTGAGCTGGATTCCAGACTCCAAGAAGAAAGTGAAGTGACCCGGCAGGTGAGTGCCCTGCAGCGGAGCCGTACCTCGCTGGAGGGAATAGCCGGTCTTAAAAAAGAGATAGCCAGTCTTAAGATAAAATATGAAGATTTCAATAAAAAGCAGGAAGAATTTCAGCCCCGGGCCGAGAGACTGGAACGGGCCAATCAGGCTCTGGCCCTGGAAGGTCCGGTAGTAAAATTATTAAATCTGCGCGACCAGCAAAAGCAAGACAGCGAAAGCCGGACCCGGGCCGGCGAGAAACTGGAGACCCTGCAACAGACCCTGGCCTCAGCCCTGGCCGCCCGGCAGCTGGCTCAGACCCGGTGGGAAGAAGCACGGGCCGCCCAGGATGATGAAGCTCAAATAATTAAAGCCGTACGTGAAATAGATTTCAAAATCAAGGAGAAGAAGAACCGCCTCAAGATCTGTGATCAGGCTTTACAACAAATTCAAAAACAGCGCCTGGAATTGGAACAGCGCGTGGTTGATAATGACCAGACATTGCAACGATCGCGGGCAGCCTTAAGTGAAGTACAAAACTATCTCACCCAAAACCGCCTGGATGCCGATCTGGTGACAAACCTTGCCGCTATTGGGAAAATGTTTGAGGCTTTGGCCGCCGTTCATGACCGCTATGTTGATACCGGCCAGGCCCAACTGGCAGCCTCCCAAAGCGAGATTTCGGCTGCCGATGCCTGCAGCCTCCATCAATCCAGACAGGAGAAACTCCAGGCCGACCTTACCCGGGCCCAAGAGAGACACCAGCTTATTATCGGGGAGATTGATAACCTTCTGGGTGAGAGGGAACTGGGCGATTGGCACCACGAATTGGCAGCCTTAAAGGACCGTCAAAATCTTTTGCAACAGACCGTTTCCAGTCTGGAGCAAATTGATCTAACGCAGCAGACCCGGGACGAATTGTTGGCCGGCCGGCAGACCTTGATAGCAGAAAAGGAGCGCCTGGGCAAGGATATCGAGGCCGGTCAGGACCAGGTCAGTCAATGGGAGCGGGAAGCCGGTCATCTTGGTACCCAATTGGAGCTTTTAAAACGCATCCGCAGTCTGGAAGAGGAGCGGGCCTATCTGGAGGAGGGCAAACCATGTCCATTATGCGGCGCCACCGAACACCCCTATGCCGGTGGGGCACCGGTCATGGACCAGACGGAATTGGATTATATAAAAGCCCAGGCCCAGCTAAAAGAAGCCAACCGGCAACTGTCAGCCCTGAAGATCAGTCAGGCCGGGACGGACAAAGACCTGGAGCAAATCGGGAGCGATATTGCAGCCAAAAGCACCGCCCTTACAGAT
>DHSK01000105.1:11474-38640 GCA_002408445.1 Syntrophomonas sp. UBA5288 | reverse complement strand
TTGATAAAAGCCTTGATAACCTGTTTGGCTTGGTCCGGATTTTCAAAATCCTGGGCTTGCTCTGCGAATGCTTCCAGCATTGGTTTTACCCCTTCATGCTGCAGAACCTCCAGGGCTTCACCTTCATATTGAGGCGGAGCGAAAAAGAGCTCCAAATATTTGGTTATATCGGTGAGACCAACCAGATAATCACGTACGGCCTCTACCAGAATATTGCGCTTGGCTGCATCCAGACTGAAAAATGGCTCGGCATAAGGACCTTGCTCAATAAATGATTTTAACAGATCCAGCAGTTCTCCGCTTGTTTTTTGTTTTAAATATTGCTGGTTTATCCAATTAAGCTTGTCAAGATCGAATACGGCCGGGCTTTTGGATACCCGGTCCAGGGTAAAGGCCTGAATGATCTGTTCCGGGCTCAAAATCTGCTCTTCACCTTCCGGCGACCATCCCATCAAGGCCAGGAAATTAAACATGGCCTCGGGCAGATAACCCATTTCCCGATACGCCATAAGTGATGTGGCTCCATGCCGCTTGCTCATTTTCTGATGGTCTTCCCCCAGTATCAGAGAAATATGGGCAAAGCGCGGTGTGTCGAAGCCCAGTGCTTCGTAAATCATCAACTGGCGGGGCGTATTGGACAAATGCTCTTCGGCCCGGATAACATCGGTTATACCCATGAGATTGTCGTCTATTACTACCGCAAAATTGTAGGTGGGTATGCCGTCGGATTTGGCAATAATAAAATCGCCTATATTGCTGCTTTCAAAATTAACCTGGCCCCTGACTAGGTCATTTACGGTATAAACCCGGTTTTCCGGCACTCGGAAGCGCACCACCGGTTTCTCCCCTTGCTTTATGCGGGTTTCGCATTCCTCTCCGGTCAAACTGCGGCATTTGCCCAGATAGCGGGGCAGTTCCCCCCGGCTTAGCAGTTCCTGCCTTTCAGCTTCCAGTTCTGCTTCGGTACAGAAACAATAGTAAGCCTGGCCGCTTTTCAGCAGCTTATCAATATACTGCTGATAAATATCCAGACGTTCCGTCTGACGATAAGGTCCATTGTCTCCGCCCACATCTATACCCTCAGACCACTCCAGGCCCAGCCAGCGTAAAGATTTAATAATCTCATCTTCATATTCCCGCTTGGAGCGTTCCAAATCTGTATCTTCAATTCTTAGCACCATTTCTCCGCCGTCATGGGCGGCAGCCAGATAGTTAAACAAGGCTGAACGGGCTCCGCCAATATGCAGCGGGCCGGTAGGACTTGGTGCAAATCTCACTTTTAACTTGCTCATTGAATTCCCTCCCTCATTACACCTGGTAATTATACTAGAAATCAGCGCTTTACGCATCTTAATCACTAAGCTCCCCATCAACCTCCCCTATAAAACTCCACCCCGGCGGTGAGGTATAGCCCGGGCGCGACTTGCGGAGGCAATGAGAAACACCCGGCGAAATTGAGCGGATGATGGGGTCGAGCAGCACACTAACACGGGGACATTCCTTACTTCGGTTCGCGAAGCGGACCTGAGAGGAAGGTGTGTCCCCTGCTGAAATAGCGATAGACAAACCTTACTATAGGTGTAAATCCCCGCGGTGCCCCATCAGCCGTGAAATGAGCCGCTGGTGGGGTACCGCTCCTATTCACATCCGTGTTCAGAGTCGCGCTCGCGGCATCCATGCCGCTCGACCCCATCAGCCGCTCAATTTCGCCGAGTGTTTCTCCCCGCCTCCGCAAGTCGCGCCCGGGCTATACCTCACCGCCTGGGTAGAGTTTTATAGCGGAGGCCTGGGCCAATAGAAAACCAGGCATAAGAACCGTCCCCATACCTGACCTCATACCTGGCCTTTACTCGATCAATGCCACCGCCTGAGCCGAAATGCCTTCCTGCTTCCCTTCAAAACCCAGCCCTTCCGTGGTGGTGGCTTTTACACTGACCTGTTCCGGGTTTAAGTCCAGAGCCTGGGCAATATGGGCCCGCATGCCGTCTAAATAGCCGGCCAGCCGTGGCCGCTGGGCTACGATAGTGCTGTCGATATTTACTATGCTATAGTTGCGCTGTTTAAGCTTTTTCCCTACCTCGGCCAACAGTAAAAGGCTGTCGGCGTCTTTGTAGGCCGGGTCGCTGTCAGGGAAATGCTGTCCGATATCTCCCATGGCCGCAGCTCCTAAAAGAGCATCACAGATGGCATGTACCAGCACATCAGCATCAGAGTGACCTTTAAGCCCCATAGCAAATGGTATATTTACTCCGCCCAGAATAAGGCTTCTGCCTGTTTCCAGCCGGTGTACGTCATATCCGGTTCCAATCCTCATTCGATCACCTCATTTGGGGGTTACGATTCAACACAGATCTTTTTATGTTTATGGTCTACTTTTTACACATACGTGAGAGTTTTGCATAAGGAAAAATCCAACCTGCCATTCTGAGCGTTAGCAAGCTTCCTTAATAGCGACCGCAGGGAGCATAAGTAGTCCCATAGAGGGAATCTTCAAGATCCTTCGGCTTTGCAGGATGACAATTAAAGAAAAAGTGTATTATGCAAAAATCTCATATGGCTATACGATTCAAGGAAAAGAAATATTTAAATTAAGAATCAGTGTTAATCATAAATAAATCAGTGTCCTTCTGTGTTGAATTTTAATTATCTCTTAATAAAGCCTCGGCTATTTTTAAATCGGCGGGGGTGGTTATTTTTAGATTGCTATCTTCCCCGGCCACCACCTTGACCCGTCCGATATAGGTCTCGAAAATTCCTGCATCATCGGTAGCTCTAAAATCTTCTTCCTGAGCCAGCCGGTAGGCGGAGACGAGTTCCGTGTATTTGAAAATCTGGGGGGTTTGGATGGCCATTACGGTGGACCGGTCCAGGGTCTGGCGTATAAAGCCATCGCGGTCTACTGATTTTAAAGTATCTTTGGCATTTATGCCCGGGACGGCCGCTCCCCATTCCCGTGCTGCGGTGATAAGTTCTCTTAATATCTTATAGGAAAATAGTGGCCGTGCACCGTCATGCACAGCCACCAGATCGGTATCCTCTCCTAAATACTGGAGTCCGGCCCACACTGAATCCTGCCTCTGCCGCCCTCCGGCAATGACTCCTGAAACTTTGCGATATCCATATTTCTTAACAATTTCCTGTTCACAGTAATCGATTTCTGCCGGATTGGCTACTACTACGATTTCATCTACCATCTCAAAATCTTCAAAGGCATCCAGGGCATAAGTTAACACGGGTTTACCTTTTAGAAGCATATACTGTTTGTTGATTTTGCTGCCCATTCGGGTAGCACTGCCAGCTGCTGCGATAACAACCCTAAGGTTGTTAACCATATAAATTCACCTCTTGGACGTCATGGAAACCTTGACCAATGCCAATACCTGAATCCTCTTTGATCTTGCGCGTAAATATCATACGCCCCGCTGCAGTTTGGAAGACGCTGGTCACAGTGACCTCGATGTCATTGTTGATTTCGCTGCTGGCATCTTCGACCACCACCATGGTTCCATCCTCCAGATAGCCAATCCCCTGCCCCGGCTCTTTGCCTTCCTTGATTATGGTAATGTGCATGGTTTCACCGGGATAGACGATAACTTTGACCGCATTGGTGAGCTCATTTATGTTTAATACCGTGATTCCCTGTAGTTCAGCTACTTTATTAAGATTGTAATCGTTGGTAATGATACTGGCATTAATCTGTTTACAAAGACGTATTAATTTGGTATCAACTTCTTTGTCATCCAGTTCATTTCCTTCAATTATATCAATTTTTATAGCAGGATGTTTTTGCATTTTGGAAAGCAATTCAAGCCCACGCCGTCCTTTATTGCGGCGGATATTGTCTGAGGAATCGGCGATGTGCTGCAGTTCTTCAATTACGAAGGTTGGAACTATCAGTGAGCCTTCCAGAAAATGACTCAGGCAGACATCATAAATCCGGCCGTCAATTATGGCACTGGTATCCACTACCTTGTAACCGGATGCTGCCACCAGACTGTCGGTATTTTTTGCCCGGGTGATCGGAAGGGGACCAGCCATATCAGTAGTCCGCCGGCCAATTTTCCAACCGATGATGCCGCTCATGATAAAAACGGCTATGGTCAGATAGGAACCAAATCCTCTGAGCATGGAAAGAGGATAACAACTGACCAGCCCTAGTAAGGCACCTGCCATCAGACCGCCGAAGCCACCTATTAGTTTTTCGATGGAAGTTTCCTCCAGGTGCTGGTTAAAGGCATTTGCTCCTCGTTTAAGCAGTTTAAATACTTGAGCAACAACGGCATAGAACATCAGAAATACCATTAAACCCAGACCAACCTGCCATTCCAGCTCCAGTGCAACCAAATTACGAACCATATGTACGGTCCACAGGCCCAAAACAGTTGCTATTAACAAAAAGGGTAATGATGCGACGAGTTTATTACGCATTATTAATTCACCTCCATTACTTATTTTTCTAAAAAAGGTAAATTATTATACACCGCGTTTTCATCTCACCTTGTAATTATATTCACAAATACCGCTAAGACTTGTGTTTCCATCTCCTGGCAAATTGACAAGTGCCACAAACGAGACTTATAATATTTATATTAGCAGGATAAAAAAGGGAGGCGGGACCCTCTTCATGAAAGATTTGATTTGTGATGAGTTTCAGTATGTGGTAGGAGATCTTCTAATCCGTCATCATAGCATCCTGGATGTACTCAGTAAACTATCCGAATCCACCTGTCGCGTTAACCGGGCTATTGTTAAATCAGTCACGGAATGCGGTTGCATATCAATAGAAGCTGAAAAGCTGCAAATTCCTGAACAGGTTCAATCTTTTGAGGAATTAAAAGACCATCTGGACAATCATTTACGCGGCAAAATATGTACCAACTGTGAAGAAGTCATTATGAATGAATTGGGTAAGTTACTTTTCTACACCGCTGCTCTATGCAATACCTTGGATATAAATATGTACGATGTATTTATTAATGAATACAACAAGGCTTCTACACTGGGTGTATTTAATCTGCGTTAAATTTTGAAATAGTTCTTCATCGAAAAAGAAACCGCTTATAAGCTCCGGAGCTTATAAGCGGTTTCTTAACTTATACACCTGTCCGTAATGCTGAGGCTTTTTTAACTATTCCAGATTGAGGGTGGCAAGTTACCTGATCGGGATAGTCATATCATATATGGTTTCAGCCATTTCTTTGGCCGACTTGGTGAACCCGTTTTTTAACCAGTGCTGAATAAGACCAACGCTTCCGTTCACAACGAATATAAACCCATCTTCATTGAGGCCCAATCCTGTATTGGCTGCGGATGAAGAGGACATACCGCATTGCTCATATATCAACGTAAATAGCTCCTTTTGAAAATCAATATCGCCCTGCTCGCTCATCAGCACCTGGAGATGCCGGCTGTTTTCAACAAAGTACTGACAAATTCCCTCCAGAACCTCAATTGTTCCGGATTTATCTGTTTTGCCAATAAGGGTGATAATGGCCTCTTTCACCCATAAGAGTACTTCATCCTCGATTTTACGCAGCAGGTCATATTGGTCGGTATAATGTGCATAAAAGGTGGTCCGGTTGATATCCGCCTTTTCGCACAACTCTTTAATCGTTATCTTGGAGATCGGCTTTTCCTTCATCAGCTCAATCAGGCTGTCCTGCAACACCATCCTGGTATATCGTGTTTTTCTGTCCATTTTCAATTCTTTCACCAAGATTGGCCCCCTTCCAGAATAATTTTCCTGTTTTAAAATCGACATTTACATGGTGTGTTGTTGTGAATACATCGTTTTATAAACATCTGACGGTTGCTAAGCCAACACTGTGTATATACAATAATCTGCAGGCAGGCAAAAGTCAAGGCCTGTATTTTCTGTAGTTTTTTAGACAGATCATGTTGTCTCCTGCTAGTAGGAGTATAAGGAGAGGATATAGTGGCCTATATCGAATTCAATCACATTATAAAGGAATACGCCTCTGATGGGATAGCAATTCGTGCGCTGGATGACGCAAGTTTCTCGGTGCAGAAAGGCGAATTGGCCGTCATTTTAGGTGCCTCCGGTGCCGGTAAGACCACGGCACTGAATATATTGGGCGGTATGGATACCGTTACCTCCGGCGATGTAATTGTAGACGGCGAATACATCTCCCAATACAATCACAGGCAGTTGATAGGCTATCGCCGTACGGACATTGGTTTTGTGTTCCAGTTCTATAACTTGGTGCCGAATTTAACAGCGCTGGAAAACGTGGAGCTGGCCGCGCAGATTTGCCCAAACTCTCTAAGCGCATCCGAAACGCTGGACAAAGTAGGGCTGGCTGCGCGCAAAAACAATTTTCCCGCGCAGCTTTCCGGTGGGGAACAACAGCGCGTATCCATTGCCCGCGCCATTGCGAAGAACCCCAAATTGCTTTTGTGTGACGAACCTACCGGCGCGCTGGATTACCATACCGGCAAGCAGATTTTACAGCTTTTGCAGGACACTTGCCGCAGAGATAATATCACGGTACTCATCATCACCCACAACTCGGCGATTGCGCCGATGGCCGACCGGGTCATCCACTTTAAAAGCGGCCAGGTCGTAAAGACGGCGAAAAATGAACAGCCTACACCTATTGCGCAGATTGAATGGTGATGGTATGAGCAAAGCATTGCATAAGGATATCCGGCGTTCCGTAAAAATAGGCTGGAAACGGTTTTTGTCCATTCTCATTATAACGGCGCTGGGCGTCGGAATGATGACAGGCCTGTACGCGGCCTGTCAGGATATGTATTACTCGGCGGATCAATTTTTTGACCAACAGAACCTGTTCGATATTCGAATTTTGTCCACGCTGGGGCTTACGCAGGAAGATGTAGATGCTCTGGCACGGGTGGACGGTGTGGAAGCGGTTGAAGGAGGATACAGTGAAACCGTTCACACGGATGTAAACGGCGCGCGCAAGAGCGCGGAGATGACCGTGCTGAGTCGCGGTGGCCTCAACCTGCCGCAATTACAGGCCGGTGCGATGCCAACAAGACAAGGTGAAATGGCCGTTACCCAAAAATATCTGGATAACAGCGGTAAATCAATAGGCGACACAGTGACCATAGCGGAAGATATTGTGGACAGCGGCGAGGAAAGCACCAAAGAAACGCTGGCAGATACGGAGGCTAAAGCCGACCCGGACGAGGACGGCGATTCTGATACGGATGCCGATTTGGATATGGATATGGAGTTGGAGGAAGAAACAGAAACTCCGACCTTCGCTAATACCACCTATACTATCACAGGTGTAGTATTGGATTCCATGGACATTCAGGGTAGTGGCACCGGAAATGCTTTCCGTTCCACCATCACCGCCGATTATACGTTTTTTATCACTGAGGCGGACGCCAACAGCGATATTTTTACCGTGGTCTATATTACATTGGCTGGAACGAAAGAGATGAACTCTTATTCCGATGAATATGAGAACAAGCTACAATCCGTTATCAGCAATATTGAAAACCGCATAAAAACACAGCGGGAGCGGGCACGCTATGACGCTATTTCGAGCAAGGCGCGAACGAAAATCGCCGAAGCCGAGAACACCATGAATGAGAAATTTGCATCGGCAAACCAGAAGTTTACCGATGCATGGCGGGATATAGCCGAAGCCAGACAGGAGCTGGCCGATGGCGAGGCCGCTCTTGTTGGTGAGCAAAAAGATGCGGAGAAAAAAATGGCGGAAGCCCGCATGAAACTGGAGAATGCGAAACGGGAGCTGGTGGAAGCCGAGGAGCGACTGGCCGAGGGTGAAGAGCAGCTTAAGCAGGGCAAAGCCAAACTGTTGGAAAGCGAAAAGAAGCTGGCGAATGGTGAAAAACAGCTTGCGCAAGCTAAATCCGAGTTGAATGAGAACGCTCAAAAGCTGGAAGAAGGTAAACAGCAGTGGGCGGAAGAGCGGAAAAAAGCCGAGGTACAGCTTGCCGCTGCCGAGCAACAGCTCAATGCAGCGCAGAGCCGGCTGGACGCGGCCCGCGCGCAGCTGGAGCCGAAGATTGCACAGTTCAAAAGCGCCTTTGGCAACGCCTGGCCCAAAAGTGAATGGAACGCGCTGGTAAAAGCCGCTGCCGCTCTAGCGGCAACCGGCGCTGATGACAGTACTATTGCAGCAGGTACCGCCGCCGAAAGCGCCGCCCTGGCCGCCGCCATCGAGCAAATAAATGCGCCAGCAGCACAATTGGCGGCCTGGCCAGAATCTGCTGTCATTCAAGCGGCCCTGGGAATGGGCAAGGTGAACGGTGGCCAACAGGCGTTGAATGCTCAGAAAAGAAACTTTGCCCAGCAAAAGAAAGCTGCTTTGAACCAGCTGGCCCAAGCGAAAGCAGAATTGGCCGAAGGAGAGGCACAGATAGCAGCCGCGCGTCAGGCCATTGAATCCAAAAAGGCGGAGTGGGAAGCTGGAAAAGCGGAACTGGCCAGGGGGTGGGCCGAGTGGGAAAACGCTAGGACGAATTTGCGCGAGGGACGAGCCGAGCTGGAACACGGAAAAGTTGAGGTAGCCAACGGCGAAGCAAAGCTGAAGGCGGAAGAGCTTGCTGCCCGGGTAAAAATAGACGACGCCTGGGACGAGATCGCCGCCGGCAAACAAGGATTGGCGGACGGCGAAGCGGAGTTAAGTGAACAAGAACAGGAATACGCTGAGAAAAAGGAAGCAGCCCGGCACAAAATTGCCGATGCTTATGCCGGGCTGGACGATATCGATATGACGCAGTGGTATGTTCAAGACCGCACCTCGCTGGACAGCTATTCCAGCCTTAACAACGATTTGTCCTCCATCGAAGGAGTTGGTAAACTTTTTCCCGTTATTTTTCTATTGGTTGCCGTACTCATGAGCCTGACCACGATGACCCGAATGGTGGAAGAAGAGCGCGGCCTGATTGGTACCTATAAGGCGTTGGGCTTTGGGAATGCCGATATCTATCGGAAATACCTTCTATTTGCTTTTATAGCCTGCCTGCTCGGCGGTGTTGTGGGCGATATATTCGGCTTCGTTTTCATGCCTCGCTTTATATCGGCTATTCTAAAGACACTTTATAGCCTCCCGCAGTTTCACCTGCGTTTTGATACCCTTTATGGCGTGGGTGGCGTCGTGTTGTTTATGGTTGCGATAGTGGGGGCAACCGCACTTGCCTGTCGCAACGAACTGACGCAAATGCCGGCAACTCTCTTACGTCCCAAAGCGCCCTGCTCGGGAGCCCGTGTATGGCTGGAGCGTATCCCGGTTATCTGGAATCATTTGAAATTCCTGAACAAGGTTACCGTCCGCAATCTGTTCCGCTATAAGAAACGCTTGTTTATGACGATTGGCGGCATCATGGGCTGCACCGCCCTGATAATCTGCGGTTTTGCCATCAAAGATTCGGTTCTGAAGCTGGCGCCGAATCAGTATGACCATATCTATCAATATGACCTGATGGCTGTTTTTGATGCGAAAGATAACGACGATATGATCCGGCAGTTGGCGGACGATGGCAACATCAACGATTATCTGAATTTGCGGATTGAGAGCGTGAAACTGCTCAACCCCGATGGGGAATCGACTTCGGTGCAATTAATGGTAATCCCCAACGGAAGCTCCCTGGAGGATTATATCCGTCTGGAGAATCTGGACGGCACACCAGCCCATTTGGATGATGATGGTGTTTTTATCACCCAAAATGCGGCCCGCATCCTGGGGCTCAAAACCGGCGGCACCGTTTCTGTGCAAAATTTGGAGCTTGAACAGGACAAGGCCACTGTATCCGGCATTGTACGGAACTATCTGGGTAATAACGTATATATGACGCAAAAGCTATATGAATCGTTATTGGGCGAGTATATTCCCAACGGCGTGCTCGTACACCTGTCCGATGCCTGCACCGATCAGCCCGCATATGCCGAAACACTGCTGGATAATGATTCCGTGCTTTCCGCCGTCAGCATAGCCACGCTGCGGGAGAATTTCGGCTTTGATCTGATCAATGCGGTGGTTCTGCTGCTCATTGTTATGGCGGGAGGCCTTGCCTTGGTGGTGCTGTTTACCTTGTCGAACACAAATATCTCGGAACGGGTCCGGGAGCTGGCCACCATCAAGGTGCTGGGATTCTATGATAAGGAGGTTTACCAATATGTAAATAAAGAAACGCTGATTCTGACCGTAATGGGTATCCTCATCGGTTTGCCGGTAGGCCGGGTCATAGGTGGTTTTCTCACTACCGCGCTCAACATGCCAGGCATCCATTTCGCAGTGCATATAGAGCCGGTCAGCTATCTGCTTTCAGCGGCGATTACGTTCGGCTTTGCCGTAATCGTCAATTGGATAACAAATCGTACACTTGACCGCATCAACATGGTGGAAGCACTGAAAAGTTTAGAATAGCAAGCATGTTGGGGTAATTGCTGGCAGCTGGGAGTTTACGTGTTATTCTCTGCACCGGCCTACATCCTTAATAGTGAGCGAATGCGAACATCAGTTGTGCCTGCAAGGTGAAGGCCGGCCTACGGTTTTACTCTTTATCGTAGGCCCCGACGTCAGGAGCGGGCCGCAGGGCCGGTGGCTTTTTCCCTATATTATGCTGTACTCCGTGTTGACTTTTACACCGTATATTCCAAATAAATCTGTTCCTGCATGCGTTTCAATCCGTTCTTAATGGAACGGGCCCTTACTTCGCCTATACCCTCCACTTCATCCAGTTCTTCGATAGTGGCGCGCAGGATATGGCCTAAAAGGCTGAACCTTTCCACCAGATTATCTATTACCGGCAGAGGTATGCGGGGTAGTTTTTGCAGCATGCGGTAGCCACGCGGGGATACCTGCTGGTCCAAATGGCTGCTGGCCGTACCCATGCCCAGTATACGGGCAATAAATACCGAATCGGAGATATCTTCTTCAAACGCCCGCAGCATACTGTTAAGCAGGTCCAGAGGGGCTTTTTCAGGTATGTTGGCATAGTCCTGGATAATAAACAAGGCTTCTTCCTTTACATTGGCAATCATCTCGTCCAGCTGCATTTTAACCAGCCGCCCTTCGGTTCCTAACTCGGCTATATAGTTTTCGATCTCGTCACCGATATTCAGCACTTTTATGCAGCGTCGCAAAACTTCGCAAACTTCCGAAACGGTAACCATATCTTCAAACTCCAGTCCGCCCAAACGCTGCAATTCCCGGGTAAGAACCGAACGGTATTTTTCCAGGGTCTGCAGAGCCTGCCCGGCTTTGACCAGGATGGAGGCCAGATCGCGCAGGCGAAATGTTACCATACCCTGATAAAGGGTAACCACCCGGCGCCGCTGTGAAATTGCCACCACCAGTTCCCCGGTTTGGCGTGCTACCCGTTCCGCCGTGCGGTGGCGGATACCTGTTTCCAGTGACGGCAGGTTAGGGTCGGGGTCCAACTGGGCATTGGCTATAAGAATACGCGAAGCATCGCTGCTGGTTATGATGGCTCCATCCATCTTGGCCAGTTCATACAGGCGGGCCGGAGTAAATTCACAATTGATAAAAAACCCGCCGCTTACCAGTTTCATCAGTTCCGGTGAGTCTCCTACTACAATGAGACCTCCGGTGTTGGCATGAAGGACGTTTTCTATGCCCAGGCGAAATAGTGTACCTGGAGCGAGCATCTGTAAAAACTTGCGAAAATCTGGTTTGTAAATTTCGTCGACCAACCTTATCCCCCCAAAATAAGATCTATGCATTCATCTAAACTGTTTATCTCAATCAGCCCTAGTTCTGGCCCGATTCCGGTACTTTTGCGGGTACCCGGCGGTACTACCGCATGTTTGAAGCCCATCTTCTGAACCTCTTTTAGCCTGGCATCCATAAACGGCACCGGACGCACCTGTCCGGATAAACTTAATTCGCCGATAAAAACCACATCCTGGGGCAAGGGCCGTTCCCGATAACTGGATAGGATAGCTACTGCAATAGCCAGATCAACCGAAGGGTCTTTGATAAAAACTCCGCCGGTCACCTTAAGAAATACATCGTATTGACTAAGGTTGTAGCCTCTGATTTTTTCCAGCACGGCGATAATAAGAGAAAGGCGGTTCTGGTCAATGCCCGAGGCCATGCGCCGGGCATAGCCCGGTCCGGAAGATGCGGCCAGAGCCTGAATCTCGATCAGCAAGGGCCGGGAACCTGAAAAGCTGGTCGATACTGCGATACCGCTGCCCTTCACCCCATGACTCAAAAACAGGCAGGTGGGATCGGTAACTTCTATTAAACCCTGTCCGCTCATCTCCAGTAGTCCTAATTCATCGGTGGAGCCAAACCTATTCTTAACACCCCGCAGTATTCTAAAAGAAAAATTCTTGTCCCCTTCAAAATATACTACAACATCTACCATATGCTCCAGTACTTTAGGACCGGCCAGAGCACCGTCCTTGGTTACGTGGCCCACCAGGAAAAAGGCCTTGTCCGTCTTTTTAGCTATATTCATCAGACGGGCGGTGCACTCTCTTAATTGTGCCACACTTCCTGGTATAGAAGAAAGGGATTCGAGGTAAACGGTTTGAATTGAATCTATAATTATAAAGCCGGGATCAAATTCTTGCAGGTAATTTTCGAGCAACTCGATATTCTGTTCGTTCAAGAGATAAATATCATCACTGTTCACTTTGAGCCGGGTGGCTCGCAAACGTATTTGTTTGAAGGACTCCTCCCCGGAGAGATACAATACTTTCTGGCCGGTCCGGGCAATATGATCGGCTACCTGCAGCAATAAAGTGGATTTACCTATACCGGGGTCGCCCCCCAGCAGCACCAGTGAACCCGGTACTATGCCGCCTCCCAGCACCCGGTCCAATTCCGTTATACCGGTGGACACCCGGAATATGTCACTATCCGAAATACCGCTTAAAGCAACCGCCTGTGCTCTCGGATGGGAAGCAGTTGCGGTCTGTCTATTGACGGTCTCTTCCTGCAGCGTGTTCCACTCCCCGCAGCCCGGACACTTGCCCATCCATTTATTTGTCTCGTATCCGCAGGCGGGACAAACAAATTTGGTTATAGTTTTGCCCATAAATAACTCCTCAACCTTAATTATAATACGGGAAACCGACCTTTTGTTTACATTATAAATATTTTTTTACAATTAATGTATCAGCAAAGGGGGATCACCCTTTAACCGGGCTTCCCCCCGCTATTTATATACTTTATTTCTTGCCTACCACAATAGTCTTATCCCGGGCGTCAACTAAAATGTGGTCTCCCGGCTCCACCGTTTTTTTCAGTATCTCCTCTGAAATAGCGTCTTCCACCAGTTTTTGAATGGCTCGTTTCAGAGGCCGGGCTCCATAAGCCGGTTCATAGCCCTCTTTTAATATCACCGCTCTGGCTTCATCGGTCAACTCCAGTTTAAAGCCGTTTTCTTCCATGCGCCGGGCCAGATCTTTTAGAAGCAGGTCTACGATTTCCTTCAGCTGCTGGTCATTTAAACTCTGGAATACAATCATCTCATCCACCCGGTTCAGGAACTCGGGTCTGAAAGTATGCTTCATCTGTTCCATGACCCGTTCTTTCATGCGGTTGTAATCTTCGGCTTCATCTATTATACGATTAAAACCTACGGTCTTATTTCTTTGCAGGGTCTCAGCCCCTACATTGGAGGTCATAATCACCACCGTGTTCCGGAAATCCACCGTGCGGCCCTGTCCATCCGTCAGTCTGCCGTCTTCCAGCACCTGTAATAAAATATTAAAGACGTCGGGATGAGCTTTCTCAACTTCATCCAATAAAATAACACTGTAAGGTTTTCTGCGCACTTTCTCGGTCAGCTGCCCGCCTTCATCAAAGCCCACATAACCCGGAGGGGACCCGATCATGCGGGATACAGCATGTTTCTCCATGTATTCCGACATATCCAACCGTACAATAGCATCTTCACTGCCGAACATAGCTTCGGCCAGAGCCCGGGCCAGTTCGGTTTTTCCTACTCCGGTAGGTCCAAGGAAGATAAAGGAGCCGATCGGCCGTTTGGGATTCTTAAGCCCGGCCCTGGCCCTTCTCACTGCCCGGGCTACCGCCTCGACCGCCTTTTCCTGTCCCACCACCCGCTGGTGTATGACCGATTCCAGGTTAACCAGGCGTTCACTTTCTTCTTCGGCCAGTTTGCTGACCGGTACCCCGGTCCAGTCCGCTACGATGGCAGCTACATCGACATCGGTGATGGAGCTGGCCTGCAGGGTGCGTTTATTCATCCAATCTTTGCGCCGGTTTTCTATCTCGTCCTTCAGGGTTTGTTCTTCATCCCTTAAGCGGGCGGCTTTTTCATATTCCTGGGCATTGATAGCCTCTTCCTTTTCCTGCTCGATTTCGGCAACTTTTTGTTCCATATCTTTTATATCGTCAGGCAGAACATAATTTGACAGTCTTACTTTGGAACAAGCCTCATCAATAAGGTCTATGGCCTTGTCCGGCAGGAAACGGTCGCTTATATAGCGGGCCGATAGTTTGGCGGCCGCTTCTATGGCAATGTCACTGATTTTTACACCATGATGGGCTTCATAACGGTCGCGCAACCCTTTTAATATGGCAATACTTTCATCTACACTGGGCTCGTCGACCAGAATAGGCTGAAAGCGGCGCTCCAGCGCGGCATCTTTTTCAATATGCTTGCGATATTCGTTTAGGGTAGTAGCCCCCACACACTGGAATTCGCCCCGGGCCAGTGAAGGCTTCAGTATATTGGCGGCATCAATAGCTCCTTCGGCTGCCCCGGCACCGACGATAGTGTGAAGCTCATCAATAAATACGATCACATCACCGGCGGCCTTTATTTCACTCACGATTTTAGTCAAACGGTCTTCGAATTCGCCGCGATATTTGGTGCCTGCTACCATGGTGGATAAATCCAGCGATACCACTCGCTTGCTGGCCAGTATTTCCGGCACCTTGTTTTCCAGAATGCGCTGGGCCAATCCTTCTACGATCGCAGTTTTGCCCACCCCCGGGTCACCTATCAGGACCGGATTGTTCTTGGTCCGGCGGGAGAGCACCTGCACCACGCGTTCGATTTCTTTATCCCGGCCAATAACCGGGTCCAGCCGCCCTTCCTGGGCATCGCGCATGAGATCGCGGCTAAAGTTATCCAGGGTAGGAGTCTTGCTCCTTTTGCGCCGGGTCTGTACATTACCGGCGGAAACCCCTTTGGGATCCGGTTGCATTTCATTGCCATTGGGCAAAGCGGAGTCGCCCCCTAAAAGCATTATTACCTGTTCTCTTATGTCTTCCAGCTTTACCCCCATGGATATGAGTACCTGGCCGGCTATACCTTCTTCTTCGCGCACCAGGGCCAGCAGTATGTGTTCGGTTCCTACATAGTTGACTCCCTGCAGACGGGCTTCGTCAAAGGCCAGGTTGAATACTTTTTTAGCCCGGGGAGTAATGGGCAGGTCGCCTGCCGCCCCCTCAATTAATTCTGTATTTTGTCCAATTACATTTCTAACTTCATTGCGCACTTTATCCAGGTCAATGCCCAGATTTAAGAGCGCCCTGGCTCCTACCCCTTCGCCTTCGCGCAATAACCCCAGTAAAATATGCTCCGTGCCAACCGCCGGGTGTCTAAGTTCCCGGGCTTCTTCCTGGGCATGAATAACAGCATTACGGGCTCTCTGGGTAAATCTTCTAAACATAAACATAACCTCCCTTAAGCCTGTTTTTGATTTAATTTTCCTTTTATAATCTGGGCCCGTTTAACATCACGGTGCAGAGCATCCATTTCCTGACCGGCCTGATATTGCAGGTGCGCAGGTCGTATCGCCACTTCCAGCTCATTTAAGGTCAGGGGCTGAATGTTCTTGATAATCCCCATGTCCACTCCCAGCCGTACGTCAGACAACAGGGTCAGGGCTTCGTTGGAAGAAAGGACACAGGCATGTTTCAGAATTCCATAGGAACGGCCTATTTTATCTTCCAGCTGATATTGCATTTCTTTATACAATTTCTGGCGCAGCAACCGCTCCTGTTCGATCATCTGTTTGGTGATAATGCTGAGATTGTTTATAATGTCGTCTTCGGTCAATCCCATAGTTACCTGGTTGGATAATTGATAAAGATTGCCTATGATCTCCGTACCTTCGCCGTACAGCCCTCGCACTGTCATACCCAGCTGGCTTATGTTCTGAAAAATCAGGCTTATCTGCCCGGCCATGACCATAGCCGGCAAGTGCAGCATAACTGACGCTCTCATCCCGGTCCCCACATTGGTGGGACATGAAGTCAAATAACCGCGCCGTTCGTCAAAGGCATAGTCCAGGTGTTTTTCCAGACTGTCATCTACCTGTCCGGCCAGATTATAGCTCTGTTCCAGTTGCAGCCCCGGCAAAAGACACTGAATGCGCAGATGGTCCTCTTCATTTATCATTACCGCCAGAGAGCCTTCTTTGTTTACCGCCAGGCCGCGAAAGGGTGAAGCCGATGCGGCATGGTTGGGACTGGTCAGATGTTTCTCCACTAATATCTCCCGATCCAGGGAAGACAACTGATCGAACGGGGCAATCTGCATCGCTTTTATTTCCGGCTCTTCGGCCTTGGCAAAGGCATCCTGGATCAGTTGCATACACTGCACGCCCCGGGCTTCATCCAACAGATAAGGAAATGGGATCGGACTCAGATTGCGGGCCAGTCTGACCCGGCTGCTTAAAACGATATCGGTGTCCGGTCCACTGGTGTCCATCCATTTTATAAAACTGCGGTTCAGCAAATCGTCTATACTCATCCCGCATCCCCCCTATTCAAATTGCTTTTCCAGACTTTTTATAGAATCTCTGATTTCGGCTGCCTTTTCATACTCTTCCCGGGCCAGAGCTTGCTGCAAAGCATTTTTAAGTTCATCAACCTGCTTTTTAATCAATACTTTTCCTCCGCCCCGCGAGGGAATCTTGCCTACATGTTGAGTATTGCCGTGAATCCGGCGCAGAATAGGGTCCATTTCTTTTTCAAAAACCTGATAACACTGGCTGCAGCCCAGACTGCCTGATTCGCATATATTATTAAAGGTCATTCCGCAGCCCGGACAGGAAGCGGGTTCGCTCTCATTAATTCCTTTAACATTGTAAGTATTGCCGAAAAAACTTCCTAACAAATTGGGAATGGAAATTTGGTTGAGGTCGAGAATAATAGTTCCTTTTTGACCGGCGCACTGTTCACAAAGATGACTTTCTACTTTAACCCCATTGACAATACTGGTTAAATGTACAGTGGCAGGTCTCTTTTTGCATTCTTCACAATACATCCAGGTCACCCTTCTTTCACTCGTTATTATTAATATATTCTTTTACGCCTTCTCCTATGGCTTTGACCAGATTATACCGATTCTCCGGGGGAATATAACGCAGGCCGCTGACAAAAATGGATTTTACCATTCCCGCCTCCCGGGAGGTGATTAAGCCGCTGTTCAAAAGCGCTTCCAGGTAAATAAATAACTGGTTGCTCAACTCATCGGTATTATAGTTGTCCACATTAAAGCGGGTAATGCGCACAAAGCCTTTTCCGCCTCGCCGGCTATGGGTATAATAACCTTCGCTCTCGGTGAACCTGGTGCTGAGCACATAGGTAACCTGGGAGGGAACACAGCAAAAGGTTTCGGCCAACTCCGCCCGTTGAATCTCGATCTGGTTTTCCTCGCTTCTATCTATCAATACTTTAAGGTACTGCTCTATGCGGTCAGCCAAGCTCTTTTTCATGATCGGCCTCCTCCTTTGACTTTATTTGACCTTTATCTTATTCTATACATTTTCCGGCCGCTTGTAAAGGCTCAGAGCGTCAAAAAAGCCCAATAGCTGCGTTATTAAGGAAAGTCCGTTCAATCGACGTACTTCAGTACGCCTCAATCACGGTCTTCCCTTAATGCCTTGCTCTTGAACTTTTTTGCTCGCTCTGGGGTATGGACAGTCATTTAAGGGAGAGCTTTAGCTCTCCCTTCTTGTCATTTTTATTATTCCCAAAAGATCCTGATTTGATTACCGTCGTGGATGGGGGTCGTATACCCGGCCGGCTGTCCATCTACTTCCAGGACTAATCTGGTACCTGAACTGGTAGTTTTAAAATCCACCACTCTAAATATATCGCTTAATATGCAGCCGCTTTGCTGACGGTCAATCTCCACCTTGGCACCGTTTATAAGGATTTCCTCTTCCGTGGCCGGCCTGCCGTTCATGAGGACCGCGCAGCTGCTGGCCGTCAGTATTACCGGGGCATCATTAACGGTTACTTTTATATCCAGGGCGGAAACGTTGATAATGTCTTTTATGCGGGGATGTTCCTTTATAAGGCTATATTCGATTCGGCTGCCCGGATTGATGATCTCTTCCAGCCGGGCCGGCCGGTCGTCGACCTTTACCGTGAGGGGCAGCCATTTTAAAATCATTTCTTTGTCATTTAAAAAATAACGGTACTCGGTTTCCTGTAAACGGTATGCCGGCACCCCGGCTTGTTGAAGTATATGTGCCAGTCCATTGCGTTTTTCCACCTGAACTTTGGCCCGGTCAGGAACAGGTTCATTCGCCCCGCAAGGCTTGCCATTGACCTTGATCACCGGAGCAAGCTGGATCTTTTCGCCATTTACAAATACAAATCCGGTTAGGCCGGGATTAAATTCATTACAGTATATGCTGGCGTCCAGGCCATCTTTGCCTTTTTCGAAGGTAATAATGTCGCTGTCTTTAATTATGGTCTCCAGAGATGCGTTCTCACCATTGCATTTAATTACCGGGGGAGTCCCCATCTCTCCTTTGTATACTTTGACATATCCGTTTACTTCAATGGTTTTGCCCATACCGGGCCGGCCGTACATATTGGCCAGGGTGGTGCCGGAACTTAACAAAGCCTGCATCAGGTTGGTTTCTCCCGCATTCCACAGCGCTATTTCACGACCATTAACGTAAACCTTAATCAAGGGCAAAGGGGGTTTATCCATAGAATTATAAGCTATTCCCAGCGGGGTCACCCCCTGGGGTCCATTTAAGATATCAAAATCACCGGTTATGTTGGCCAGGTCTTCACGTACTTTTATACCCACCCTGGTTTTAGGCATTCCCAGCGCATCAGCGAGCGCTGCCGTGAGGCCGGGCGTAAGGCTGCCTCCTCCTACACACATAACGGCATCCGGCATCTTTTGGTTCAGCTCCAGGACTTGGCGGGCTATTTCTGCCGTTATTTTCTTAACCAGCGGCAGGAGGCTGGCTTTGAGGGCGGCGGTATCCATCTCCACCCGGTTGTTGAGAATATCATGAAAGCTAATCGTTTCATTACTCATCAACTGTCTTTTTATTTTTTCGGCCTGATTAAAATCCAGTAAATAGGTGGAAGCCAGGGTCTCGGTTAACTCGTCTCCGCCCATTGGTACCATGGCATAGCCAGAAATATTGCCGTCTTTGACGATCGCAATATCGGATGTCCCTGCTCCTATATCGACCAGGGCCAGGTTTAAGAGCCGCATACTGGAAGGTATGGCCACCGATAAGGCAGCTATCGGCTCCAGGGTCAGACTGTAGATATTTAATCCCACCCTTTTTACGGATGAGTAGAGGCTGTCCACTACCACCCGGGGAAGAAAAGTGGCAATTACTTCCGCCGCGGCACGGTATCCGGTCTGGCCGACCAGGCTGCCTATTTCCTGTTCTTCCAGCCGGTATCTTACTACACTGTAGCCCACACAAAAATAGTTGCTGTCCTCCAGGCCCATTTCGGTCTGAGCCAACGAATGCTGGGCCTGCTGCACCGCTTCTGCTTCCAGGGCCTGTACTTCATCGCCGGTCCATTCCTCCAGCTGGTCCCTTTCCCGGACCGCCTGGCCCGGGCAGGTTTTTAAGGCTCGCCCGGCTGCAGCCACCGCCACTTTTTCCAGTTTTATGCCCAGCTCTTCTTCCAGAGCTTCTTTGATTGGTTTTATAGTCCGGGCTACTGCTGCAATATCATGGATCTGCCCGTCCACCATGGCCCGGGTAGTATGTTCAATACTCCTGGCCGCCAGAACTTTATACTCTTCTTTATCCCGGCTCATTACCAGTCCCATAATTTTACGGGTGCCAATGTCCAGAGCAAAAATATTATTATCCTCCAACCCCGATTACCTCCCCGGGTAGGTTTGATGATTTTATTATACAATAAATTGGAAAACTCAACACAGAAGGACACTGATTCAATATGATTAACACTGATTTTTCTATTACCGTACAAGTTATGCACCGAGGGCACAACCATTTAATGAAAAATAGAGTATATCTCATACCTGTAGCCAGCCCTACGGCCCCGACGTCAGGAGCGGGCCTCAGAGCTGGCTATTCACGCGAGTATAGCCGGGTCGGGGTATTAAGAACGCTTGCACCCCACCCCTGCAATTACTGTTAGTCTACTCCAAGGGTATTTGGGGTAAAAAGTCATCGTCATTCATAATAATCAGCGTCTTCAGCGTCTAAATTTCATGTTAACAGACCCTTAAATATAATCTGTGTAAATCATATTAAAATCTGTGTCCTTCAGTGTTAAATTAGTTTTATTTCTTGCTGAATTTCTGTCCCAACACCGCCAGGGCGAATTTGGGTAATACCAGTTGCCTCTTGATGCGGCTGGGTTCTGCTAAAAGTCGGTAAAGCCATTCCAGATTCAGTTTGATTATCAGTTCGGGGGCGCGCTTCTTCAATCCCGCCACCACGTCAAAACTGCCTCCCACTCCTATGCATACCGGGATCTCCAGCTCTTTTTGATAGCGCTTAATAAAGTATTCCTGCTTGGGTGCGCCCAGTGCCGCCAGTAGGATAACAGGCCGGCAGTTCTTTATCTGCCCGACCAGTTCCGGTATTTCTTCTTCTTTAAAATAGCCATGATGCGTACCGGCAATGGGCAGACCGGGATAGGTCTTGCATAGATTTTCGGCGGCAGCCTCTGCCACGCCGGGGGCCGCTCCTAACAAATAAACCGGCCAACCACACTCGGCCGCGCGCCGGCAAAGAACATAAAGCAGATCTATGCCTGTAACCCGTTCCGGAACAGGCCAGCCCAGCTGCCGGGCCCCCCAAACCGTGCCAATGCCATCGGCGGTAACCAGCCCGGCAGAATTGATGATATCACGCAAGTCTTTATTATCGCGGGCCTGGTAAGCTATTTCTGCATTCAAGGTTATGATATGGGCGGGCTGTTTCTGATCGATATAGTTTTCTATCTGTTGTACTGTTTCCTGCATGGTAAGGATGTCAACCTGACATCCCAGGATATTGGCTCGCAAACCGGTTTTCATGCCGTTTTTTCTCCTTCACTGCGACTCTTTTTCCTGCATTGTATCATTTTAAGGCTCTGCCTTCCAGTCGCTCGAAGTCAGCAGGCATGAAAAAACCCGCCCGGAGGCGGGTTATCTTATCTTACACTGGCAACCTGGTCTATGGCGGCCGCTACGGTTTCGTCCTCGGCCTGTACCACCTTTTGTAAAGATTCATAAGCCCGAACTACCGATATTAAGTTGACCATCTCTTTAACCGCATTGACGTTTGAATCTTCCATATAGCCCTGTGCTACCTGCGGATTGGCGGCAAGTTCATAGGGGCCCTGACTGTTCATATGGGCGCCTTCTTTTTGCAGCACCTGCGGGTCGGCAAAATCAACTATTTTTAAGGTGGTGATGATTTGACCATCGCTTACTATATCGCCCTGGGAATTAACCGTGAAATCTCCGGCAATGGTTATAGGGCTGTCATTCTGGTCCAGTACCGGATATCCTTGATTGGTAGTTAAGATACCCTCATCATTTAATTTTAAGCAGCCATCCCGGGTATACCGCTCTCCCTGAGGAGTCTGAATGGCAAAATAGCCTTCTCCATTTAAAGCCAAATCAAAAGGATTATCAGTCTTTTTGGTATTTCCCTGGCTAAAGTCGGTAATAACCCGGTCAACTACCGCACCTGTGCCCAGCCCGCCTATAACTACCGGCGGCATGGATTGTCTGGTGCCATCCGGATTGGTCTTTACTTCCCCCAGCCGGCTTATGAGCATTTCCGGAAAAGCCCGGCACATGGTGTCGTCTTTCTTGAAACCGGCGGTATTAACATTGGCTATATTGTTGGCCAGCACATCCTGTCGGGCCATTTGCAGCATCATGCCCGAGGCCGCTGTATATATACCTTTTATCAAAGTTGCTTCTCTCCCTCAATTGGCTTTTATTTAAATATCGTTTTTGATCGGGATAAGCTTTAACTTTATTCCTATTTTATTGGATTGCTTATAATACCCGCTTGGTCCCGGCTATCCGATTTTTTTGCAAAGCCGACATTTCGTGCAGAGCTTTGCCGGTGCCGCGGGCCACACAACAGATGGGGTCCTCTGCTATATGTACGGGCAGATTGGTTTGTTTGGAAAGAATTATATCCAGTCCGTCCAGCAGTGAACCTCCCCCGGTCATGACTATGCCGTTATTAACTATATCGGCCGCGAGTTCCGGCGGTGTAATTTCCAGTACTTTTCTAACCGCGTCGATAACCGAATCAACGGGTTCCTGCAGAGCGGTCCAGATCTGCTCCGAGGTTATTTCTATCGTTTTGGGCAGACCGCTCAAAAGATCCCGGCCTCTTACCTCCATAGAATTATCTTTATTTTCATTGGTAATGTAAGCCGTCCCCACTTGCATCTTAATTTCTTCAGCAGTACGGTCACCTATCATGAGATTAAATTCTTTGCGGACATAGCGGATGATGGCTTCATCAAACTTGTCCCCCCCGACTCTAAGCGAAGTATTGCATACTATTCCGCCCAGGGAAAGAACTGCTATATCCGACGTACCCCCGCCGATGTCGACCACCATATTGCCGGTAGCTTCAGCAATATTAATCCCGGCCCCAAGTGCAGCCGCCAGAGGCTCTTCAATTAAAAAGGCGCGTCGGGCTCCCGAGGACATGGTTGCCTGTTTAACCGCCCGTTCCTCTACATCGGTGGCTCCGGTGGGAATACAAACTATAACCCGGGGTTTAAAAAACCATTTTCGGCCTATAATTTTGCGAATAAAATAAGACAGCATTTTTTCAGTAGTATCATAGTCGGCAATAACACCTTCCCGCAGGGGCCGTACCGCCGATATATAGCCCGGGGTTCTGCCCAGCATCTGGCGGGCTTCTTCTCCTACCGCAATAACATTATTGGTGTTTCTATCTATAGCTACGACGGAAGGTTCATGCAGGAGAATTCCCTTCCCCTTTTTAAACACAATTACACTGGCAGTTCCCAGGTCAATGCCGATATCTTCTTCACAAAACATTTAATGGTCCCCCTTGATTTTACTAATAAGCTTATTTTACCGTTAAATATAAATCTTGGCTATAAATTAAACCTGGACCTCATTAAATGTGGCATATTTTTTTCTAGTAGCTTCACCACCACGCAGGTGACGTTCGGCCTTGTTACGGTCGAGCACCAGTTTAACCTGTTCCGCCATTTCCTTGTTTATCCGCGGCAAACGTTCTGCGACGTCTTTATGCACGGTAGACTTGGAAATTCCAAATATCTCGGCAGTTTGTCTTACCGTATCGGATGTTTGAAGAATGTGCTGAGCCACTTTTACCGCCCTTTTTCTTATATAATTTTGCATATGCTTTCTCCCCCCAGTTGAATTATTCTAAATATATTCATTGGAGGAAGGCTAAAGAACTATTAGTATTGCATTTTATAAATATCAATGCCGTTGTAATAGGTTTTTAAAATATCCCGGTAATTTTTGCCCGTTTTTGCCATACCGCCGGCACCGTACTGACACAAACCGACTCCGTGGCCATAGCCGTAACAGGTAATAATGGTCTCATCTTTATGAATTTCCAGGGTAAAACTGGTGGATGGAAGGCCCAGGACGCGCCGGAATTTTTCGCCGCTTACTTCCTGTTTGTTCAGATTAAGGTTTTTTACCCTCCCGGAAGAGGTGCGGTCCAAAATCTGAATATTGATTTTATCCCCGCTCTGGCCGAATTGCCTGGTTATGTACCGGTTCGATAAAGCAAGCCTGGTACGATAATGAGGTGACTTTTGGCAATATCCGCAACGCACCGACTGCAGATAAGGACAACCGCTTATCCAGGCTTCGTCCGCATTCTCCGTTCTGCCGCCACAGGTAGAGTGATACAGGGCATCGATGGGCTTTTCCTGGTAAAGCATGATTTCTCCCCGGGTTTCTTTTACAGCCTGGACGATTTTTTCCCGCAACCGGGGAGCAATCTCATCATAATCAGACCGGTAAGCCTGGCAGCAGGTTATGTCATCTGACAGGTCCGCCCCCATAGGATAAGGATGTTCGGTAATAATTTTGCGCACCGCATAAGTACGGGCACACACCGCCTGGGCTTTGAGGGCCTCGATATCGAATGAGGCCGGCATTTCCGCCGCTACGGTGCCTACCAGATATTCTTCCAGTTTTAAATCCAGAACCTCATTTTTTTTACTTAAATATAGTTTTACTTCAGGTTCAGGAATTGCTTCATCTTTTTGTAAATGGGCAGGCAAATATATGATGGATAGACCCAATAAAAGTATCAGAAAAATAAATAAATAAATTTTTCGCTTTTTCATAGTCTATAGATATGAGAAAAACATGGCATCCATGCCATGTTCAGAGCGTCAAAAAAGCCCAATAGCTGCGTTATTAAGGGAAGACCGTTCAATCGACGTACTTATGTACGCCTCAATCACGGTCTTCCCTTAATGCCTTGCTCTTAGACTTTTTTGCTCGCTCTAGGGTATTGGCGCCATGTTCTGATGCGGCTAGATTATGCGGGGTTGAAGTATTGTTTACGGAGGCCGGCGGTGAGGCATACCTAAAGTCGCCTTTACCTGTGCTGCGCTAACCTTAACACCCCAACCCCGCATTTGTTGGTAGTTTTATGATAAGAAATTTCCTCCAGGATATTGGGGGGAAAATTCAGCGTAATTCATAATATTCAGCGTCTTCAGCGTCTAATTTTAAAGTCTTTTAGGGTTGAACTTTAGTTTCTCTCTATTTGGGCACCAATCAAATTTAATTTTTTGATTATGTCCTGATAGCCCCGGTCAATATGTTCACTATCAGTTATGGTAGTATCTCCTTCCGCCATTAAGCCGGCTATGATCAAAGCGGCCCCGGCACGCAGGTCAGTAGCTTTAACTGTCGCTCCGGTTAGATGGCGTACTCCTTTTACGATGGCGGTCCGTCCTTCGATCTTAATATTGGCCCCGAGCCGTATGAGTTCCTGAACATGCATAAAGCGGTTTTCAAATACGGATTCGGTAATGATACTGCTGCCGCAGGCCATGCTTAAATAGGCCATGAACTGGGCTTGCATGTCAGTCGGGAAACCCGGGTAAGGCAACGTTTTCAGGTAAACCGGCTTAGTTTTGTCGCTATGTTTGACCCGGACAGCCCGATCTTCTTCCCTGACACAGGCCCCGGTCTCTTCGAGCTTGGCACTGATAGCTTTTAAATGTTCCGGATTGACGTTATTGACCAGCACTTCTCCGCCGGTTGCTGCGGCCGCTACCATATAAGTTCCTGCTTCTATACGGTCGGAGATTGGCGTATATTCACAACCGTGCAATTCCGGCACTCCCTGTACTTTTATGATATTAGTCCCTGCTCCGCTAATTTTCCCGCCCATCTGATTTATAAAATTAGCCAAATCTACTATTTCCGGCTCCAACGCGGCATTTTCAATAAAGGTGATACCTCTGGCCATGGCGGCAGCCATGATAATATTTTCAGTAGCTCCCACACTGGGAAAATCCAGGTAAATATGGTTGGCATTAAGCCGCTTGGCCCGTGCTATTACATCTCCACAGTTCATGGTTATATCGGCTCCCAGAGCCTTTAAGCCTTTCAGGTGCAAATCAATCGGACGATTGCCGATCGCACACCCACCCGGCAGGGATACCCGGACCAGACCTTTGCGCGCCAGTAATGGACCCATAACCAGGAATGAAGCCCTTATCTGTCGGACCAGATCATTAGCCGGAGTAGTTTTGCTGCTTTCTCCTTCTATTACTAATGATTGATTATGATGGCGTAGAGTGACTCCCAGATCATTTATTAATTGGCTTATAATATTAACATCTTTTATATCCGGTACTTTGTTAATAAGGACCCGTTCGCCGGTCAGTAATGATGCCGCTAATATTGGTAAGATTGCGTTTTTGGAAGAGTTCACTTCCACCGTGCCCTGCAAGCGGGTGCCTCCCCGAACTATTAGATCCACTGCCTGTTCACCTCCTTACCGCCCTCCGGGTATTAGTATTCACCCAGGATTACCGGAGAGCCTATGTATACGTAAGTTCTGTTTTCAATCCGGTTGCAGCGCATGGCGGCCTGCAGATTGACTTTATGAAGCCCGGTATCTATTGGTTTGACATTACCGGCCAAATTCTCGCTGAAACCGGTAATACTGGTAGTATTGTTCTCCTCATAGAGATCGACTTGTTTGGCATCCATTTGTTTCAATATCAGCTTTAGAAATTCCAGCCGTGATGCTGGTTCCAAATTATAATCGATATAGCCGCTGTACAGGTAATAACAGTTGAAATCCAATACCTGTTTTAACTTTTTTTCATAATTAGGCAGGTTGATAGAGTTAGAATTCGGCTTGGCAATAATGGAAATTAAAATATACGTTTCTTTTTGATTTTTATCCGATTGTAGGATAAATTGAAAGGTCGCGGTGGACTTCTGACATTCGTATTCCAGGCTATTTATGGTATTGTCGCTGGTGTGTTTAAATTTATAATTGTTTATGGGAAGCTGCAATTTTTCTAATATAGTAATAAGATGCTGGTCTAATTGTTTGGCAGATGATGTTGTTTTTATTTTTGCCCAGGAGTCAATTCTGGATTCAAGCAAATTTGCACCGATAGATGAAAAAGATAGGCAATATGGAGATTGATTTTCAATTTGCTGGCCAAGTGAATAATTTACACTTAATTCAATTAATCCACAAAAACATATAAATATTAAAATGTATAAAATAACCTTTTTCAAATTCCTTCCCTCCCGCATATTCACTATCAGGATTCTTGCCCGGGATGGAAAGTATTATTCCATGGTTTTAAATCAATAATTAAATGAGTATACGAGGTGGATTATGCCGGGCTTGGGGTATTAAGAACGCTTGCACCCCGGTCTCTCGCTGGAGTATATCAAAATTATCACGCGATGTCCGCACCAC
>DHSK01000105.1:0-11350 GCA_002408445.1 Syntrophomonas sp. UBA5288 | reverse complement strand
CACGCGATGTCCGCACCACGATAAACAAATAATATGTCATCCTGAACTAGTGAAGGATCTTTCAGTCTCCGAGATGGAAAGATCCTTCGGCTTCGCCTCAGGATGACATAAAACCCTTTATTCATAGCAATGACAAATGGGGTTTGGGGAATTATGCAAAACTCTTATTTACTAGAGCCCTCCGCTATAAACTTTACCCAAGCGATGAGTTATAGCCCAAGCGCGACTTGTGGAGTGAGAAGAACCAGGCATAAGAACCGTTCCCATGCCTGGCGTAAAATAAATAAAAGCCTGAATTAAATCAGGCTTTTAAAAAGCAAAATTATTCTTTTTGTTAAGTTCTTCTTAATTAAGAATACTATTACGAAACTGGAGTATTTTCCTCCTCCAGCGGTCCGGCTCCCATTTCGGCCGCCTTTTTCTCTGCTTCTGCCGCTGCTTGCCGCTCCTGTTCTTCTTGCTCCAGTTGTTTGAGATAGGCTTCTTTGCGCTGTTTGGCTGCCAGTGCTTTTTTCTCAAACACCAGCGTTTGCCGCCATATTAATACCCCAAAAATAATAGTGACAATGAAAACAATTGCCATAAAAATTAAAAATTTGGTCTGCATAAATAACCCCCCTAATCTCTTTATAACTTACATTTCATGGTGGATTTTCTCCGTCATGACGTAAGGTCGAGTGTTTAGCCTTGATCTGCTCATGCCTTTTACGCTTCCTTTCACGAGCATTTTCCTCGACTTTATGGGTAGCTATCCACAGCATTAAATAGATTAAACCCTTAAGAAAATAGTAAATCAAAGTTACTATTATAAGCATTTTAACCATGCTGTTCATTTTATATAATTATTCCTCCACCATAATAACATGCCAAATATTTTTATAAATATAATCCTTAAAGCCGGAAAATGTTTCCATTTTCCGGCTTTAGGTTCTATCTTTCTCTCTATAGGTCTAGTCTACTTTGGCTTCCGCTGCCTTAAGCCTGGCAATAGCTCTTTGTAATGACATCTGTGCACGGGTAAAGTTTATGTTGTCATTACGCTGGTTCAGCCTTTTTTCAGCTCTGTCCTTGGATGACCGGGCACGAAGTACATCTACTTCTTCTCCATGCTCGGCCGTCTCGGCCAAAACCCGGGCTGCATTATCGATGACTTCAATGAAACCACCGCTTATTGCCATGCGTTTCTGCACGCCGCGCCCATCCTTGTACCTCAATACTCCAATTTTAAGTGATGAAATAAGAGGGGCATGATTGCGCAATACGCCTAATTCACCTTCGACAGCGGGAGCAACCAGGAACTGAACCTCATCCTTGAACAGGATTTGTTCAGGGGTTACTATCTCTAGCATGAAGGTGTTTTCAGCCATAGACTACGCCTCCAGTCTTTTAGCTTTAGCAACTGCGGTATCAATGTTACCTACCATGTAAAATGCATCTTCCGGCATATTATCATGTTTGCCTTCCAGTACCTGAGTAAATGATTCTACTGTTTCGGCTACCGGTACATATATACCCGGGCTGCCGGTAAATTGTTCCGCCACGTGGAACGGCTGGGACAGGAATCTTTGAATCTTCCTGGCTCTGGCAACTATGAGTTTGTCTTCATCAGTCAGTTCGTCCATTCCCAGTATAGCAATAATATCCTGCAGTTCTTTATAACGCTGCAGTATTTGCTGTACGGCACGGGCTGTTGCATAATGTTTGGCTCCTACGATTTGCGGGTCCAATATACGAGAAGTCGAGTCCAGCGGATCAACCGCGGGATAAATGCCCAACTCTGAAATAGCACGGGACAAAACGGTGGTAGCATCCAGGTGAGCAAAAGTGGTCGCCGGGGCCGGGTCAGTCAGGTCGTCGGCCGGTACATATACTGCCTGGGCAGAAGTTATAGAACCTTTACGGGTGGTGGTAATACGCTCCTGCAACAAGCCCATGTCAGTGGCCAGGGTCGGCTGATAACCAACGGCAGATGGCATACGTCCGAGCAATGCGGACACTTCGTTGCCGGCCTGGGCGAAACGGAATATATTGTCTATGAATATCAGAACGTCCTGTCCATTAACATCACGGAAATATTCGGCTACTGTCAGTCCAGTCAGAGCCACCCGCAAACGGGCTCCGGGAGGTTCATTCATCTGGCCGAATATCAAAGCACATTTTTCAATAACTCCGGACTCGGTCATTTCACCCCAGAGGTCGTTACCCTCACGAGTTCTTTCGCCCACTCCGGTAAATACTGAATAGCCACCATGTTCATAAGCTATGTTACGGATAAGTTCCTGAATTATAACGGTCTTGCCAACTCCGGCGCCGCCGAACAATCCAATCTTACCACCTTTGGCATAGGGGCAAATTAAGTCGGCAACTTTAATACCGGTCTCCAGAATATCAGTAGCGGGTAACTGATCTGTTAAGAGTGGAGGTTTACGATGTATTTCCCAATGATCGGCAGCTTTGACTGGGCCTGCCTCGTCAACCGGATCACCCAGAACATTAATTATTCTGCCCAAACATCCTTCTCCAACTGGCACCTTAATGGAGGCGGCAGTATTTGTGGCCTTCATGCCTCTCATAATACCATCAGTAGGCCGCAAAGCAACACATCTTACCGTGTCATTACCCAGATGCTGCATGGCTTCCAGGGTAACGTCAATACTTGCCACGGTTTTTATATCCTGATCCTCGGATTTTATGGTTATAGCGTTCATAAGGTCCGGCAACTCGCCAGGCTTAAAGCGTATATCAACAACTGCGCCTATAACCTGAGTTACCTCTCCTATTGTTACATTCGCCATCCTCTACTTTCCTCCTTTATTGAGAGCTTCGGCGCCGCCAACTATGTCCAGAATTTCATCCGTTATTGCCGCCTGTCGGACCTTGTTCATTTTAATGGTAAGGGCATCAATTATTTCTGCGGCATTCTGGGTGGCATTGCCCATAGCTGTCATCCTGGCTCCCTGCTCACTGGCCTTGCCTTCCAGCATAGCATGGTAAATCTGGCTGCCTACATAGCGTGGCAATAAAGCCAAAAGAATCTCTTCTGCACTGGGTTCATAGATATAGTCCACATTGTGCTCTTCGGTTCCCCCTTCGGGGGCTTCAATGGGCAGAATCCTGGTAACGGTGGGAACCTGCCTCAATACATTAATAAAGCGGGCATACACCAGATATACTTCATCTACTTCTTCATTCTCATAGGCTTCCATAACATACTGCGCGATTTCTCGTGCATCTGCAAAGCTAACATTATCACCCAGATTTATAAATTCAGCATCAAATCCGCCGCGTTTGCGGTAGAAATCCCGTGCTTTTTTGCCTACAGCTATGATGCCACTGTCTGTTCCTCTGGTATCCTGAGCTATTGCCGTACTGGCAGCCTTGATGATATTAGTATTGTAGCCACCGCACATTCCCCGATCGGCAGTAACAACTATATAGCCAACCTTGCGGACTTCCTCCCGTTTTTCCAGGAGTGGGTGTCTTACATCAAATGCCACTCCTGCAAGCCTTGCGAGGGTCCCCTGTAATGTTTCGGTATAAGGTCTTGAAGCTTCAGCTTTCTCCTGCGCCCGGCGCAATTTCGCAGCCGCTACCATTTTCATGGCTTTGGTTATCTGCTGTGTGTTCTGCACGCTTCTTATTCTGCGCTTAAAATCTCTTACACCTGCTCCTGCCATCTATCTCACCACCTAAACCGAGAAAGTGGATTTGAAATCATCGATAGCCTTGATTAACTTTTCTTCGATAGCAGACTCGATTTTGCCGGAGTCCCTAATGGCAGTTAACACATCGCTGTTAGCACTGTGTACGTATTTCAGGAAATCAACTTCAAATTCTTTCACTTTTTCACGCGGGATATCATCAAGATAGCCATTTACACCGGCATAGATAATAACTACCTGGTCCTCCATGGCCATAGGTTCATACTGACCTTGTTTCAAGACTTCGGTTACTCTTTCACCACGAGTCAGACGTGCCATGGTGGCTTTATCAAGGTCGGAGCCGAACTGGGCAAATGCTGCCAGTTCGCGGTATTGGGCCAGGTCCAGTCGCAGCTGACCGGCAACTGATTTCATGGCCTTGGTCTGGGCACTGCCTCCGACGCGGCTGACTGACAAGCCTGCGTTTATGGCAGGTCTCTGGCCGGCATAGAAGAGGTCGGTTTCCAGATATATCTGACCATCAGTTATGGAAATAACGTTGGTCGGAATGTAAGCGGATACGTCACCCGCCTGGGTCTCGATAATCGGTAATGCGGTTATGGAACCACCGCCATAGTCTTTGCTTAATTTGCATGCTCTTTCCAGCAAGCGGGAATGCAGATAGAATACGTCGCCCGGGAAAGCTTCACGTCCGGGTGGGCGACGAAGCAACAGTGACATTTCACGATAAGCAACCGCGTGCTTGGAAAGGTCATCGTAAATAATTAATACATCTTTTTTATCTGTCTCCATAAATTCTTCCGCAATAGCTACACCTGCATACGGTGCCAGGTACAGCAGCGGAGCGGGCTCGGAAGCGGTAGCGGCGACAATTATAGTGTAGTCCATAGCTCCCATTTCTTCGAGCTTGGTTGCTATGGCGGCAATAGTTGATTGTTTCTGTCCTATGCCAACATAAATACAGATCATGTCTTTCTTAATTCTCTGATTAATGATAGCATCAATTGCTATAGCTGTTTTACCAACCTGACGGTCACCAATGATCAACTCACGCTGGCCTCTTCCGATCGGAACCATTGAGTCGATACATTTGAGACCGGTCTGCATCGGAACATTAACCGGCGCTCTGGTTACAACGCCGGGAGCAACCCGCTCAACCGGGCGGAAGGTATCAGTATTAATGGGGCCTTTGCCGTCAATGGGCTGGCCCAGAGCATTAACTACACGTCCCAGCATGGCTTTTCCGGCTGGAACTTCCATGATTCTACCGGTAGCCTTAACTACGTCGCCTTCTTTAATGTGCGAATAGCTTCCAAGTAGAACAGCACCAACATTGTCTTCTTCCAGGTTAAGTACCATTCCGAAGGTCCCGCCTGGGAATTCCAATAATTCGCCAGCCATGGCTCCCTGTAATCCGTACACCCTTGCAATACCGTCACCAACATAGATGACTGAGCCCACATTGCTGACTTCGACCTCGGATTGGTAGCGCTCAATCTGCGATTTTAATATAGCGCTGATCTCTTCCGGTCTAATACTCATTTAAGTGCTCACCCCTATCGAATTAACTTGTCTTCGCTTGAAGCAATTGTTCTTTTAACATATCGAGCTTTTTGGCTACGGTACCGTCAATTATCTGGTCACCCATCCTGAGCTTAACCCCGCCAATCAGTGCGGGATCAACCTTCATATTAAGCTGTACCGTCTTACCCGTGGAGGCCGATAATTTCTCAGCCAGAAACTTCACATCTTCCTCAGGCACTTCTTTGGCAGCGATGAGGTCCACTTTGGCAATATTCCTGTATTCATCAGCCATATCTTTATATTCTTCAACGATTACTTCCAGATAAGTTTCGCGTTTTTTGTCTACAATCATCATAATGAAATTCAGGGTTGTTGGTGATAACTGTTCGCCAAACAATTGTTTGAGAACATCCTTTTTGGCTGCTGTTGGAATCAATAGATGGGCCATGTACTCTTTTAAGCTGTCCACCTGTGCAATGGTCTGAACCACGTTTTCCAATTCCAGCTGATAGTCATCAATTTTGTTATTATCACGGGCAATGCTAAAAAAAGCTTCGGCATAGCGCCTGGCAACGCTCTTATTTAACATAATAAATCCCCTGCCTCATTAACAAACTCTTTTACCATGTTCTTGTGATCAGCTTCATTTATGGCTCTGCCCAGTACTTTTTCTGCCGCCATAATCGCCAGGGTTGCAGCGGTATCCTTCAGTTCGAGCTTGGCCTGCTCAGTTGCAGCCTGAATTTCGGCCTTGGCTTTGTTTTTAATGGTAGTTGATTCTTCATTGGCTTTGGCTATTATTTCGTTCTTGGCATCTTCTGCTGCCTTGGTAGCACGGGCTACTATTTCCTGTGCTTCTTTTCTGGATTCGATCAGGTTGTTTTGGGTTTCCTTTCTTAACTGTTCTACTTCCACTTTGACTTCCTCGGCATGTTTCAAGGAACTCTCGATAGTGCTGGAACGCTGCTCTAACATATTGTTGATAGGATTAAAGGCAAACTTATAAAGCAAAGCCAGCAATACAAAGAAGTTGACTGCAGTCCAACCTATTACATACAAGTTACCTTCAGGTGGTTTACCTTCCGGAGTGTTCACAGGCATATTTCCACCCGATGCCAGGCAGAGAGCTGCAAACCCCAATGTGAAAACCATGCTTAAAAGGAGGCTTAACAGATAAACCCTTTTGGTCCTTTTAACTATCACTGATATGCTACCTCCAATCTCTCTAGGCAAATAGTATTTGAGGCGATAGAACAACCAGTCGAAAACTTCCAGGTGCACTATCGCCTCCAAATCACGGTTGACGGTGACTTAGAGTTTACTTACCAGCATGAATGCGATAAGTAGACCGTAAATAGTTAAGGTCTCAATAAAGGCCAGGGTAATGAACAGAAGAGTTCTAACGTCTCCTCCTACTTCAGGCTGCCGTGCAATAGCTTCAAATGCTTTACCACCAGCAACGCCCATACCTATACCGCCACCAATACCGGCGATTGATACTGCTAAACCAGCACCTAATGCTACTCCCATCTTTCTCCCTCCTTTCCACGCTCTAAGGGTTTGTTTGAGCGAAGATAATATATTTTTTAATTAATGACCCTCACCGGTTGCTGCAGCTATGTAACTAGCTGACAGGATGGTAAAAACTATGGCCTGGATAGCACCCAAAAGCACACTCAAGCCCATTAATGCAGATGGCACTAAGAATGGCGCCATAAACATAAGGTAAGCGATTATCATTTCCTCACCAAATATGTTACCGAATAGACGGACGGTAAGAGATAACGGATGAGCTATCTCTTCGACCAGGTTTAATGGTAACATAGCCGGATTTGGACTTATAAAATGATGAAAATAGTGAATACCATGTTCAGAAAAGCCTGCAATATGAACAGCAAAGAAGGTAAACAAGGCTAAGGTCATGGTAACATTCCAGTTGCTGGTAGGAGGCTGAAAACCCTCGATGTGAGCGGCGCCGGGGATGAGGCCACTGTAGTTGCTGAACAGTATAAATAAAAAGTAAGCCGTAAGCAAAGGCGCCCACTTTTTAGCTATATGTTCCTTGTCCATTAATTGAGTGAAAAAATCATAACACCAGGTGATAACCCATTCAAAGGCATTCTGCAGCCCACGCGGAACCATTTGCATGTTTCTCGTAGCTGTAAATGCAATTATACCTATAGTAGCTATGATAACCCATTCCGTTACAACCAGATGATCAACCGGAATAGGTCCTAAATTAAAATAGGGACTATCCCACATACCAAATATCATTGTCATTATCCCCCCCTCCTATAAAGTTTTCTTAGACTTTATCCTGTCCCCCCCAGGTTTAGCCCAATCATTAGCCGGAATCGTGCTCGATTCCGGATTCTAATATTTTTTAATTCCTCCCTTTCTTAATTCTTTTGGATGTCATTAAAAACATCGGCGGAATTCGTTATTGGGAATCCCTGTCGCGGGATGATTTCTCGGAATTGCGTTCGGCCATTTGCCACATAGCCTTCATGCCGGCTGCGACACCTAATACTACTCCTATATAGCGCAGTATTTCCATGTCGAATTTGCTGTCCAGCCATTTCCCGCCAAACCAACCCAGAGCTACACAGGCGGCCACAGTAGTAGCAAGATTCATTGCATCACTTAGAGCTCTTGCCCAATGCTGTTTTTGCCTTGCCATCAATCTACTCCTTATATAAAAATTATTCCATCTTTACCATTCTCCATAAACATTTAAATTCCTTTTACAAGATATAAAAAATATTTATTTTTCTAAGAAATTGTCGCTTTTTAGGGATATATTTCCATTCCTCATAGTATTCCCCATTACTCAGTAGCTAATTAATATTCGTCAGAAAAATGAAAATTCCTTCTTTTATTTTACAATTTTCGATTTGCTTAATCGGCCTTTTCAGCAGACAAATAACCCTTCTTCTCCAGTTTGTCACAATGGCGCTGCACCGCATCCTGGATATCGATTCCGAACTGGTCTTCGAGCACAAACATCATGGTAACTGCTGTCTGTGCCACATCCAGCAATTCGTTGGCTACCTCTCTGACAATGGTTTCTTCGTCCATGCTTATCTGCTCACCACTCAAGCCCCGGAACTTTCCAATTACCTGGGCCAGTTCCCCCGCTTCCTCCATTAGCTTTAGAGCCGTGGACTCCAGGGTGGGATTCAACTGGTTCAGTTTTGGCAACGACAAATTCTTAGTATCCATAGATTAGCTCTCCCCAAAATTTAATTCAACAGAGTTAACAAAGATTTAATATAACAAATCATCATGAATTGATTACAACCATTTATGAAACAGTAAATATGCCGGGGTTGGAGTATTAAGAACGCTTACACTCCGGCTTCTTTACCTCCACCACTTCTATCCCTGCTTCCTGCATGAACTGCAGGGACAGGTTATCTTCGAAATCACCCTGATGGACTACTCTTTTTATACCGGCATTGATAATCATACGGGCACAGATGACGCAGGGCTGATTGGTGCAGTACATCACGGCATCATGGGTGGAAACGCCATAATAAGCCGCATTGATTATGGCATTTTGCTCAGCATGCACCCCCCGGCATAGTTCATAGCGTTGTCCCGAGGGTATGCCCTGTTCCTGCCTTAAACAGCCCATATCCAGACAGTGGTGCAATCCCCGGGGGGCACCGTTGTAACCGGTTGCAATTATGCGTTCTTCTTTTACCAGGACTGCTCCTACCTGCCTGCGCAGGCAGGTTGAGCGCCGGGCTACCAGCCCGGCTAACTCAAGAAAGTAGTCGTCCCAACTTGGTCTTACTGACATAATAGTTTCCTCATTCAGCTTATATGCTGTAAAGGGGATGTTTATCACACAGATTCTTAACTATGGTCCGGGCTTCATCCAAACTGGCCCGGTACTGTGGATTACCAAGCCCCAGGGAAATAGCACGGGCTACCTGACTCATATCATCGGTATCAAAGCCACGGCTGGTCAAAGCCGGTGTTCCCATGCGAACACCACTGGTTACGGTCGGTTTTTCCGGATCGAACGGTATGGCATTTTTATTAACGGTTATATTAATGGACTCTAAAATAGCTTCTGCTTCTTTACCGGTCAGTCCTTTGGTGCGAACGTCAACCAGTATCAGATGATTATCGGTACCGCCTGAAACCAGACGCAACCCATTTTCCATCAGGCCCTGGGCCAAAACCTGGGCATTATCTATAATATGCTGCTGGTAATCTTTAAATTCAGGCGCCAATGCTTCTTTGAAACATACCGCTTTGGCAGCTATGACATGCATTAAAGGTCCGCCCTGGTTGCCCGGGAAAACGGCTTTATCAACTTTGGCCGCCCATTTCTCTTTGCACAGGATGATTCCGCCGCGCGGGCCTCTCAGGGTCTTATGGGTAGTGGAGGTAACGAAATCAGCATAGGGCACGGGGCTGGGATGGAGCCCGGCTGCAACCAATCCGGCAATATGAGCCATGTCTACAAAAAGTAACGCCCCTACTTCATCAGCAATCTCGCGGAAGCGTTTGAAATCAAGGATACGGGGATATGCGCTGGCGCCGGCGATAATCATTTTGGGATTAACCTGGCGGGCAATATTTAAAAGCTCATCGTAATCGATAGTCTCGGTCTCCGGATCTACTCCATAATCACATATATGGTAATAGCGGCCGGAAAAGTTAACCTTGCTGCCATGAGTCAGGTGGCCGCCATGATTTAAGTTCATACCTAGAACAGTATCACCGGGTTCAACCGCTGCATAATAAACCGCCGAGTTGGCCTGGGCACCGGAATGGGGCTGGACATTGGCATGTTCTGCGCCAAACAGCTGTTTTGCCCTTTCGCGGGCTAAGGATTCAGCTACATCAACGAATTCACAGCCGCCATAATATCTTTTACCCGGGTAACCTTCGGCATATTTATTAGTCATTACGGAACCCTGTGCTGCCATGACCGCACGGGATACGAAATTCTCAGAAGCAATCAGCTCTAACTTGTAGTTCTGTCTCTTTTCCTCATTGGCCAAAGCTTCAGCTATTTCCGGATCAACTGATCGTACGTATTTTTCGACGTAATCCAAATTCAATAACTCCTCTCCCTATTTTATTTTTTTTCCAGGATATTTATTTTTTCTACCCGCCGTTGATGGCGTCCAGCCTGGAAATCAGCCTTTAAAAAGGCTTTTACCGTATCCAATGCCAGACCGCTGCCTGTTACCCGGGCGCCGATGGCCAAAATATTGGCATCATTATGTTCACGGGCCAGACGGGCCGTAAAAGCATCCCGACATACGGCGGCACGTATACCGGTAATTTTATTGGCGGCTATGGAAATACCTATTCCGGTTCCGCAGATGAGTATTCCGGGGGCCTTTTTCTGCAGCACTTCCAGAGCTACCTTTTCGGCAATGTCAGGATAATCTACTGATTCACTGCTGTCGGTACCACAGTTTAATACATCATAACCCTCATTTTGAAGAAATTCAATTATCTCCTTTTTTAGCATTACTCCGGCATGATCACTGCCTATTATTACCTGCATTACGGCTCCTCCTGTTCAAATATTCGCATAGCAATATGGGGTATAAGTAATTTTAACTCCTGCAGACATTGCCGGTAGGCCTCGATCCCTTCTCCGAAAGGATCACGAATGTCACCCGGCTGGCCGGCAGCAAATTGTTTAATGGTTTCTATGTTTTCCAGATCGGGAAACATATTTTTCAGATAATTCCTTTGCGTGACCGACATGGTTAATATATAGTCTGCCTCATGGACTAAAGTTTCGTTCAATTGCCGGGATCGATGCCGGCCCAGATCAATGTTTTCCCCGGCCAGAACCATTACCGCTTCATCGGAGGCCAGGAGCCCTTCCCGGGTAAATAACCCGGCGGATAAGACCTGGTATTCCTGCAAGGGACAATTATCGCCCTGTTCCTGTAAATAACGTAATAATAGTTCCTGTGCCATCGGACTTCGGCAGGTATTGCCGGTACATACAAAAAGTATGGTTTTCAAAGGCTCCACCTCCCTTAAAATACCATTTTCAGCGCCAGCAGGACCAGTACGCTTCCTCCAACCATCTGGGCATAACTGCCCATAAGCCTTCCGAACAGTTTTCCGCCTTTAAAACCCAATAAAGTCATACTTCCCGCCACAATTCCCATAATTAT
>DHSK01000106.1 GCA_002408445.1 Syntrophomonas sp. UBA5288 | reverse complement strand
TCAGGACTCTGCGCCAGTTTCCAGGCCAGAGCATGCTCACGTCCACCTTGTCCTACTATCAGTACTTTCTTACCCACAATATGCCTCCCCTTTTTTGCACTACCGCCGTGCGGAATAATAGTTTTGCCGTTCACTACCTGGGGACATTCTTTACTTCGGCTCGCGGCGAGTGTCAACCACCTATGAAAATAGAGTATATCTCATATCCGTAGCAGGCCCTACAGCCCCGACGCTAGGAGCGGGCTTCAGGGCCGGAGGGTTTACGTGTTATTCTTTGCACCGGCCTGCGTCCCTAATAGTGAGCGAATGCGAACATCAGTTGTGCCCTCGGGTGAAGGGCTATCGCCCTGTAGACCGGACTACGGTTTATATGGTTGTCATTATAAGATCTATGTTAATCATAGTTAATCAGTGTCCTTCTGTGTTGAATTTTCGTATTAATGTTTGAAATGTCTGATCCCCGTAAATATCATAGCGATACCATTTTTATTGCATTCATCAATGCTCTCCTGGTCACGTACCGAACCGCCCGGCTGGATGATAGCTTTAATGCCGGCCCGGGCCGCCTGTTCCACCGTATCCTTGAACGGGAAAAAGGCATCCGAAGCCAGTACCGCACCTTCACATTTATCTCCGCCCTGTTTTATGGCAATTTCAGCCGAACCTACCCGATTCATCTGCCCGGCTCCAACTCCTATGGTCATGCCTTCACGGGCAATGACAATAGCATTGGATTTAACATTTTTAACTACTTTCCAGGCAAATTGCAATTGTTCCATTTGCTCGGGAGTAGGTTTAATATCAGTGACATACTGGATATCGGCCGAGTCAATTTCGCCCCGATCATTTTCCTGCACCACAAATCCACCATCAACCGTCTTGACCTGCATTTCATCTGCGGACTGCATGGGCAGTTCCAGTACCCGAAGATTCTTCTTGGCCTGGAAACAGTGCAGGGCACCTTCATCATAACCAGGGGCAATAATTACCTCCATAAAAGGCTCCGCTGCTTTTTCAGCGGTTTTAAGGTCCACCTTGCGATTAAAAGCAATGATGCCCCCAAAAGCCGATACCGGATCTGCTGCAAAGGCTTTCTCATAAGCTTCGGCCAAAGTCGACGCTACCGCCGTACCACAGGGATTGGTATGCTTTATAATAACACAGGCCGGCTCTTCGAATTCACGGACCAGGCTTAATGCGGCCTGGGTATCAATGATGTTGTTATAGGACAACTCTTTGCCATTTAATTGTTTGGCATCCGGCAAACCGGTGCCAGGACTCATATTACGATAGAAGCAAGCTTCCTGGTGGGGATTTTCTCCATATCTTAATTCATATACTTTTTCCCCGGCTATAACCATATTGTCCGGGAAAGTCTCCCCCATGCGCCGGGCCAGATAAGCGGATATCATGGCATCATAAGCGGCGGTATGGCTAAAAGCTTCCATGGCCAGCCGGAATTTCATTTCCTGGGTTACTTTGCCGGTCTTTAGCTGTTCCAGAATAGGATGGTAAAATTCGGGTTTGACTATTATTATTACATCCTGGTGATTTTTAGCGGCGGCACGGACCATAGTCGGTCCGCCGATATCTATGTTTTCGATTGCCTCTGCCAGGCTTACATCCGGTTTGCTGATAGTTTCCCGGAAGGGATATAAATTAACAACTACGATGTCAATCGGATCGATCTGGTTGTCAGCCAGCTGTTTCATATGTTCGGGCGTGCGGCGGGCCAGTATGCCGCCGTGTACCTTGGGATGTAAAGTCTTTACCCTTCCATCCAGTATTTCCGGAAACCCGGTTATGTCAGAAACTTTCAGAACATTGCAGCCGGCTTCCTTTAAAACCTTGTAAGTACCTCCGGTAGAAATGATCTCGTAGCCCAGCTGTTCCAGACCACGAGCAAATTCAACAATACCAGTCTTATTGGATACACTTATTAGAGCTCTTTTCATGCGATTTCCTCCTTTATAAATACCTTGCGACCTTCAACGTATACTCGACCTTCTGCTATTAATTGGAGGGCCCGCCAGTAAGTATCATGTTCTTCGACCAGAATCCTTTCCGACAGGCTTTCTTCATCGTCCTCCTGATAGACCGGGACCATTTTCTGCAAAATAATAGGGCCGGTATCCATGCCCTCATCTACCAGATGAACCGTACAGCCGCTGTAGCGTACCCCGTAATCGACCGCTTGTTTCTGGGCATGCAGCCCGGTAAAAGAAGGCAATAAAGCCGGGTGTATATTTATCACCCGCATTTTAAAACCATGTAACAGCTCTGTTCCTACCAGACGCATGTAGCCGGCCAGTACTACCAGTCCGGCTCCATGCTCTCGGATTTTTTCGATTATAACTTTTTCATAATCGGATTTATTCTTATACTCAGATGGATCTATATGTAAGGCGGGAATTCCCCGCTGGCGGGCTTTGTCCAGGACCGGTGCCTCTTTGTCGCTGACAACTATCTTTACTTGTGCATTAAGCTCATTCCTATCGATGGCTGCACAAATGGCATCAAAATTACTTCCGCGGCCGGAAGCCATAACCGCCAGAGCCAGTTTACCCGGTTCCATAATTCTAATCATTTAACAACTACTCCTTGTTCAGATGAGCTTATCCTTCCTATAACTATAGGTTTTTCTCCTCTATCCCGCAAGTACTTTACTACTTTATCATGATACTGCGATGAAACAACTATTGTAAACCCTATTCCCATATTAAAGGTTCTAAACATTTCTGCTTTTTCCACCTGTCCCAGCCGTTGTACCAGTTGGAAAACCGGCTTAACCTCGATAGCGGAAGCATCAATGACTGCTCCCAATCCTACCGGCAGTATACGCTGCAGATTTTCAGTTATGCCTCCCCCGGTTATATGAGCCATGCCGTTAACCGGGACATTCTCCACTAATCCCATTATAGTTTTGACATAAATACGGGTGGGAGTTAACAACTCCTCGCCCATGGTTTTCTGGAAATCATCAATATATTGCTCCAGCTTAAGACCAGCTTTTTCCAATAGTACCTTTCGCACCAGGGAATAACCATTGGAATGGACTCCGGAAGATGGAAGCCCTATGACCAGGTCGCCGTCTTTTATTTTTTCCCCGTTTATGATAGCGGAGCGTTCCACTGCTCCAACGGCAAATCCGGCCAAATCATATTCATCATTTTTATAAAAGCCGGGCATTTCCGCGGTCTCTCCGCCTATTAAAGCACAGCCGGCCTGCACACAACCTGCACTGACACCTTTTACCAAAGCTTCGACTACGTTAGGCTGAAGTTTCCCTACCGCAATGTAATCCAGGAAAAACAAGGGTTCCGCCCCATGCACCAGGATATCGTTTACACACATGGCCACCAGGTCGATGCCAACGGTATCATGTACTCCCATCAGATGGGCAATTTTTAACTTGGTTCCTACTCCGTCAGTTCCGGAAACCAGCACCGGCTCACGGTATTTGGCCATATTAAGGGCAAAAAAGCCTCCAAAACCGCCGATATCAGCCATTACTTCCGGGCGGCGGGTTTGCTGCACCCATTTTTTGATTAAATCCACCGAATGATTGGCGGCATCTATGTCAACACCGGCCTCTTTATAACTGTTGCCCATGGTCAGCCTCCTTCTTTGCTGCTTCAACTGTTTCCATTCCTATGGGATACTGCCCGCTGAAACAGGCTGCACAAAAGAAATGGCCAGGATTATTCATAGCCTGGTACATTCCTTCCAAACTTATATAGCGCAAACTGTCGGCTCCGATATAATTGC
>DHSK01000098.1 GCA_002408445.1 Syntrophomonas sp. UBA5288 | reverse complement strand
ACTTTCCTGGATATATTTGAACTCGATAAGGAAGATGTAATTGGAAAGTATGTTACCGATATTGTCCCCAATTCAGAACTTCCGGAAGTGCTGCGTACCAAGCGGATTGATAAAGCTGATATTTGGCAATTAAAAGGGCGGGATACTCTGGTAACACGTATGCCCATTTTAAAAAACGGGCAGGTTATCGGAGCTTTAGGCCGGAGTATCTTCCTGGACATGTCCGGGGCCCACGTATTAATGCAAAAACTGCAGGAACGGGAAAAGGAATTTGCCATAACCTCCGAAGCTCTAATCGAGAGTCCGCACATGGTTTACGTGATTGTGGACAAAGATGGTATTATTACCGCCATGAATCAGACCTACATGGATGAATTGGGATTAACTAAGGAAGAGGTGGTAGGCCGTTATATACTGGATGTCACCCCCAACTCCCATCTGCCTGAAATACTAAAAACCGGGCGGGTGGACAAAGCAGATATTTGGCCCATAAATGGCCGTGAAACTATTGTGACCCGCATGCCGATAGTTAAAGACGGAAAGATCATCGGCGCCATAGCCAAGAGTCTTTTTCTCGATATGTCCGGTGCCCGGGTACTGATGAAGAAAATGCAGGAAAGCGAAAAAGAATTTCGGGCCATCTCCGAAGCCCTAATCGAAAGCCCCTATATGGTATATGTAATTGTAGATAAAGATGGGTTCATAACGGCTATGAACCAAACCTATCTCGATATTCTGCAACTAAAAAAGGAAGATGTAGTGGGAAAATACATCCTCGATATTTTGCCTGATTCCGGTCTGCCTGAAGTTTTAAAAACCGGCAAAATCGTAGAGGCTGATGTCGCGCGAATCAACGGGCGAGATACCGTGATTACCCGTTTGCCCGTCTATAAAGATGGGCAAATTATTGGCGCCATCACTAAAAGTCTATTTTTGGATGTATCCGGTGCCAAGATTTTTATGAAGAGATTATCGGATACGGAGAAAGAACTGAATATTTATAAGGAAGAAATTCGCCAGACTTACCGGGCCAAGTGGCGCTTTGAGGATTTGATGGGGGTGGACCAAAATTTTATCGCAACTAAGTCCATGGCCTATCAACTATCCAGGACCACTTCTACTATCCTGATTACGGGAGAAAGCGGTACCGGCAAAGAATTATTTGCCCACGCTATCCATAATGCCAGCAGTCGCCATCTGGCTCCTTTTGTCCGCATAAACTGTGCCGCCCTGCCTGAAAATCTGCTTGAATCCGAACTTTTTGGCTATGAGGAAGGCGCCTTTACCGGTGCCAAAAAAGGCGGAAAGCCGGGTAAATTCGAATTAGCCCACAATGGAACTATCTTTCTGGACGAAATTGGCGATATGCCTTTAACCATGCAGACCAAACTCTTATCCGTACTCCAGGAAAAAATGGTGGAGCGTGTAGGGGGTACCAGGCCTATCACGATTAATGTCCGGGTAATAGCCGCTACTAACCGTAACCTGGAACAGATGATGTTAAATCGCGAGTTTCGTCAGGATCTTTATTACAGATTAAACGTAGTACGTCTTAGTATTCCTCCCCTGCGTAAAAGGACCAGCGATATACCGGTACTGGTTTCGGAATTGATTAAACGCATAAACAATCAGTTGAATACGAATGTATCCAAAATTTCTTATAAAGCCATGGAACTGCTGCAGAGTTACTCCTGGCCGGGCAATGTTCGTGAACTGGAGAATATGGTAGAACGAGCCATTAACCTGGCTGATATGAATCGCGAAGATAGTCTCACTATTAAAAACTTTCCCTCTCTGGTGGAAAACACCTATTTTAACCACCAGAGAACCCTGCCGGAAGCGATAGAAAGCGTGGAAAAGCAAATTATTATTAAAGCTTTAAAAAGCGCGGGCGGCAATAAGACCCAAACTGCTAAAATATTGGGCATTCACAGTTCTGCTCTATATCGCAAATTAAATAAATATGGATTGGAGAATTAAATTCATTTCCATAGGTACACCATAATAGGAGAATGGTCTCCTAAATTAGGAGAATATTCCCAATCGCCTTTCCCATCTGTACCACCCACTACTTATCTTAATCCCGGTCTCCCAAAATGATATAACCGGCTCGATCACATTCCCTGCTGCGTGTAGTAACAAAAACGTTGCTGCACCGCATTATTACGCCTCTTTTTATATTTCCCTTATATTGGTACATTTTTTGCTTATATTCCCAATTGTAAGATACTCTTCCATTCACGTGTATCAAATTGACGCCGAAGGGGGGATGCCGATTTACTGATTAAACACAACTAATACTCGGTTTTATACGGATAAGGAGGTTAAATAATGAACATTTCCAAAATTGGTGTACTAGGTGCCGGAACTATGGGAGCAGGAATTGCACAGGTCAGCGTTGAGGCTGGTTATAACGTAATACTGGTCGATATCGTCCCACCAGTAATAGAAAAAGCCACCAAAAGTATGAATAAATCATGGAGTAAAGCGGTAGAAAAGGGTAAAAAGACCGCTGAAGACATCGCGAAATATTCTGCTCTTCTAACTACCGGTACAAATATAAAAGATTTTCAGGATTGCGACATTGTCATTGAAGCAATCATTGAAAACATGGACCTGAAGAAAAAGGTATTCAAAGAATTGGACGAGATCCTTCCGCCTGATGCCATCCTGGCCAGCAATACTTCAGCTTTGAGTATTACTGAAATTGCGGCCGCAACCAGCCGTCCGGATAAAATGGTCGGCATGCATTTCTTTAATCCGGTCCCCGCTATGAAATTGGTTGAAGTTATTCCCGGTGCCATGACATCGGACGCTGTGGTAGATGCCACCGCTGATTTGGCCGCTAAAATCGGCAAAGAACCGGTTAAAGCTAAAGAATCCCCCGGTTTTATTGTCAATCGTATACTCATTCCCTATATGAACGAAGCAGCTATCGCTTTCCAGGAAGGTATTGCCCCCGCCGCTGAGATTGACAAAGCTATGAAACTCGGAGCAGGCATGCCTATGGGACCTCTTGCCCTGGCCGACTTGGTCGGTATCGATGTGGTCTTAATGGTCTGTGAATACTTTTGGGCTGAATTTGGTGATTCCAAATACCGTCCCTCACTAGCCTTTAAACAAAAAGTACGGGCCGGCCATCTCGGAATGAAAACCGGCAAAGGCTTTTACGATTATTAATTAATTTACCTCTATCAAAGTGGGGAGGAAAGAAATAATGGCTTATGAAAATATAATCCTGGAAAAGGAAGATAACCTCGCAATCCTGTTCATAAACCGTCCGGCTGCACTTAATGCCCTCAATAAAGCTACTCTGGTAGAAATCAGACAAGCTATCGAGGATGTCCAGTCAGATGCTAATATCTCCGCTCTTATAATTACCGGAACCGGCAGCAAGGCCTTTATAGCCGGGGCAGACATTGCTTATATGCAGCCCCTTTCAGCACCCCAGGGGCGGGAGTTTTCCGACTATGGGGAAAAAACCCTTCGCATGATAGAAATCATGGAAAAGCCGGTCATCGCAGCTATTAACGGTTTTGCCCTGGGGGGTGGATGTGAATTAGCCATGGCCTGTGATATTAGGCTGGCCGCGGAAAATGCCCTGTTCGGTCAGCCGGAAGTTGGTCTTGGTGTAATACCCGGTTTCGGCGGAACCCAGCGCCTGCCCCGCTTAATCGGAGAAGGCCGGGCCAAGGAACTGATTTATACCGGAGATACCATTAATGCGGCCGAAGCTTATCGGCTGGGCTTAGTTAACCATATCTATCCGGCTCAGGAACTAATGGAACAAGCAAAAAAACTGGCTCAAAAAATCTCTTCCAAGGCACCCCTGGCCGTAGGCTATGCCAAATATGCCATTGGAAGAGGTATACAGGTTGATTTGGATACATCCATGGGAATCGAATCGGATATGTTCGGAATGTGTTCTTCAACTATGGACCAAAAAGAAGGAATGAAAGCTTTTCTGGAAAAACGCAAACCGGTTTTCCAAGCTAAATAGAATTTTAAAATACAAAATTGGGGGGTTCATAATGGAATTGAATGAAGTTGTAATCGTAAGTGCCTGTAGAACAGCGATTGGGAAATTTATGGGCAGTTTGAAAGATATATCTGGTAAGCAATTGGCTATAAACGCCGGCAAAGGTGCTATTGAAAGAGCCGGTATCAGTGCTGATCTAATCGACGAAATAGTTATGGGTGAAGTTTATCCCCATATGCAGGGCTCTCTTCCCGCCCGTCAAGTTGGTATGGCTCTGGGTCTCCCGGTGAGGAGCAATGCCTGTAATGTCAACCAAAACTGTGCCTCGGGCATGCGCGCCCTAGACATTGCTATCAATCATATTATTTTGGGTAAAACCGATATAGCACTGGTAATCGGTACCGAAAGCATGACCAATGCACCTTACATGATTCCTAAAGCCAGAATGGGCTACCGGATGAATCAGGGTACGATTGAAGACTCCATGATTCACGACGGACTGTTTGATTCGCTGGTACCCGGACATATGGGCCTTACAGCTGAAAACATCGCTGAAAAATATGGCATCACCCGGGAAGAATGTGACGAATTGGCCCTTATGAGTCATCAGCGCGCCACCCGGGCAGTTCAAGACGGAACCTTCAAGCGTGAGATCGTTCCGGTTGAGATTAAGACCAAAAAAGCTACCACTTATTATGAAAC
>DHSK01000080.1 GCA_002408445.1 Syntrophomonas sp. UBA5288 | reverse complement strand
TCTTATCCGATCGTAATACACAGTTTAATAATCATTCTTTGTCCAAAATAAGTATGATAATGGTATTAATGGTGATGATTTTAGCTATGCCAGTTAGGGCTATGGAATCAAACAACCAATATGCAAGCACCTGCGATACTGGATCAAGGATAACTCTTCTGAATAAGTGTGCTTACATCACATTTACCGATAAGCCCAGTCCGGAACTTAATTATAGTGCTGAAATCGAACAAAAGTATATAAACATGAGTGACGGTGATTTTCAAAAAGCTATTGAGACGCAGTTATTAAACGTTGTAAATAGGCAGAAAAACGGAGAAATGATAAAATGGAATAATGAGTTTATATCGGAACTACAAGGATATTATCCCGATTTGGCAAATACTATCCAAAATAAAATAAATAAAACCCCAAATGGCGATGAATCAAATCTTAGAGCATCATATACTCCTGGTAGTGATAGTCATACATTTATGGAGTATGGTAACAATTCATTGGGGATACATTTGTTTGCATTATGTTGCGACGTAGACTGGTCTTGGAACACTACTCAAATAACTTCAGTACTTCCGGGTACCTATGGTGAAACTTATGCACCGCTTTGGGACTATTACGGCATTGTGAGAAATACTGAAGGATTCAGTTTCAACAATACTGTTTGGAGCAAAGAGGTAAGTGGACGGTTTAAAGCAACATTTAATGAAAACGTTATTGAAAATCGTGTAATAGAACTTCTAGTTGATATATTCGCAGGTGGAGGTCATAATTAAATACTAATCCTACCCCCTAAAGGTGTTAGCGTATTTTTTACTTTGGCTGTCTTTAGGGGGTGAGTTAGTACAATAATATGTTAATAAATTGGGGGTGATTATAATAAACAAGTTGTTCAAAATTCTTGCTTTGGTGTTTGCAGTAGGTGCGATAGTAGTTGGTGTTCTATTTCCATTATTACTACTTACAGAAGATGCTACTTGGGCAAATAGAATTTTTAGCTCCTTACTAATAATGTTTCCAATGATTGCTCAAGCTGCTGTTTTTATGGGTTTATCATTTATATTTGATTTACTCAATGAAATAAAGTCTAAGTTATAGTATGGTTTACACGTTGTTAACTATATAATTTATACATGGAAAGCAGGGTGTATGGTTTTAAATAATCAATGTTGATAAACTGGTCATCTCGGTTGGATTACAAGGGGATTTCAGACTTCGTGACAACACTCGGCTGTTACTCCCTGAAATAAGCAGTAGTATATATTCTACTGATCTGGTCATGAATGTATAAAAATCGAGACTGGTTTTGGCTTACTAAGACCCCGGAAAAACTTTAGAGAACATCCTTTATGGCGAGAATTCAGATTAAAGAATTAAAGAACGAAAGTATTTCTGTAAACAAATAAAAATGAGCTTTGGCAAAAAAGAATACTCCCTTACAATGACATACAGGGTCGATCTAGGAACGCCCTAATTAAAAAAGTTATTGAGAGGGAGTATTCGAATGAATTGGAGAGAAAGGGGAGTAGGCAAAGTTATTCACTTCTTTTCTATCGACATGCAAGGTGATTTTGTGTAAAAAATACAAGCAAAGAGCCCCTTTTGGCGCAATGAAAATTATGGTGGACGAAGTTGTTTACAACGATGGGTTTATATCGTTGTCTGCCTGAATTTAAACTCTTTACATTCCTGCAAGATTTACGAACCTAAAACGTAAAATCACTAAAGAGGTGCGTTTGCATAATGAATCAACCTTGCCCATATTATTCCTGACCTTTATGCTGCAGCCAACCGGCTCAGCAAACCGTTGCAGTAGTAGTCGATGGCTTAAGTTTAGCCCCGATGTTTTCCCCATTATTCAGAATGAGAAGCACGTTCTTTTTGCTTCATTTTTTGGAAACACTTCTAGATGTCAACAACCTGTCCCCTTGACAATAGGTGGTGGTACACATAAGTAACAGAATTATACTTAAATACATGGTCATTATTGGTATCATTATCGCGCTAATTATTATTGGTTTCGTAGTAAAATCTTACTCTCCCCATAATAGATCATTAGAATCATATTGGGGGTTACAGATACCTTCTGACTTTAAAGAAGTTTATTACACTTCTATAGTGGGCTTTCATGGTGATGGATTCCGCTATACCATATTTGAAACACATAATGATGTGCACTTATCTTTCATTAAAGTCTTTTATAATCAGCAAAATAAGACTATAGAAGACTTTATAGATAGAGTAATTGATAACTTGGCTGTTACAGAAGACAAAAAACCTCCTATTAACCAGCCTTATTATTGGTGGGTTATCAGTGGCGATAAATACTATAATAATACACTGGTTATCGTATATATACCAAAAGATAAAATGTACTATTTTTTTGAAGAATTTCAATAAAGGTGTATTTGGCAAGTGGAAAATGTAGCGAAGGGGGTACGGACATTTTTTTGGACAGATTAGGCAGTCAAACCGAAACTTTGCCTATACTCCAACGGACTCATCGCCCCTAACGAGAGTTTGATCCACTTATCATACAGTAATACCTCCGTCCACTTCGGAAATTCAATTGATGGCATCTGTAGCCTGATTGGCAGCATATTTGCGATCAAGCATTAGCACTCCTTTAGTTTGTAACTCTGTACTGCTTCGTCCTAGGTATAACCTGCGTTTCGCTATTTGAGTGGCTGGCCATCCCTACTAAATTCACCCGGCTAATACCTGATTTTTCATCCTCGTTTGCCAGAGATCCAGCTCATCAGTCCCATATATTAACATATGTTAGTGTCTTGTAAAAAAGGTAATTTGCATTACTCGCCGAAAATATAGAATACCGATAGTTTAATCTGTATATGGATGATGGGGGATAATTCAGTGGATTTATCACTTCGTATTCTAGTAGTTGAAGAAGCGGGAACAGATTCTATGCTGGCACTAAAAGCGCTTCATAGTAATGGTTATCACCAAATTTATAAAAGGGTAGAAACATCAGAGGATTTTATTTCAGCCTTAGAGAAAGGCCCCTGGGATATAGTAATAGTCGATATCAGTGCTTTGTAGTTTGATGAGCAATCTGTTTTGAGGATGATTAAAGAGAGCACAATAGATATACCTTGTGTTATATTTTCCGAAAGAATTGGTAAAGAGCGTCAGGTAAGAACCATTAAGGATGGTGTTCACAACCATATTACCGAAGGCAATCTGAATGAGTTTATTCTTTCGGTAAGGAATGAGGTCCATGATGTTTTATTAAGTAATTTGTACAGACAAGCTAATAAAGATGTCAGGGATCAGAAAGAATGGTTTCGGGTCGCTTTAGCCAGTATAGGAGATGCGGTTATTACTACCGATACGAATAGCACCATTACATTCATGAATCCGGTGGCTGAACAAATTACAGGTTATACACAAAAAGAAGCTATCGGAAAACCTATAAGTTCTGTTTTTAGAATATTTAATGAATTAAATCTTGAACCTGCTGAGATTCCTGTAGACAGAGTCATTAAAGAAGGATTTATTATAGGCCTGGCTAATCATACCGGATTAATTACCAAAAGCGGGGAAACGGTTTCTATTGCTGATTCTGCCGCCCCCATTCGCGACGATGATGGTTACATTATCGGTGTAGTTATGGTATTTCGGGATATTACTGAAAGCAAGCGAATGGAAGAACAGATTGCACGTATGGATAAATTGAACGTGGTCGCTCAGATGGCTGCCGGTATCGCTCATGAAATATGGAATCCTATGACCACGGTACGTGGTTTTTTACAGTTGCTTGCTATTAGCAGCGATTTTAATGATTACAATGACTATTTCGAGACTATGATCAATGAACTGGAAAGGGCCAACACTATAATCTTTGGATTCCTGTCAATGGCTAAGGATAAAGAATTAGAAGTGGCCCAAGAAAACCTTAATAAGATTATTGGCAATATTGCTCCCTTAATTCAAGCAGAAGCCATTATGAACAACAAGTGTATAAAACTTGAATTAGGAGAAATTCCTGATGTAATGTTGTGCGAAAACGATATTCGTCAACTTATCTTAAATCTGGTCCGTAATGGGATGGATGCATCGGAGGAAGGTGACAGCATAACCATACGAACTTATGCAATAGAGGGCAATGTGGTCTTGTCGGTTAAGGACAATGGTAAGGGGATTAAGAAGGAAATTCTAGAAAAGTTGGGTACGCCCTTTTTTACTACTAAAGAAAATGGTACTGGTTTAGGTTTGTTCATCTGCTACAACATAGCCGATAAGAATAATGCTTCTATTGAAATAGATACTAGCAACAATGGAACCACCTTTTACGTATTATTCAAAGCCTCGATGGAGCAAACGAGCCTTTTTTAGCTTATTATTAAGCAGCGGCGGCTATAAGAAATCCTGTTTCATTAGCAATTGAGACAGTTTGTATTCTATGGTCTGAAGTAAAGAAAGTTAACACAGGACTGGTTTCGTTGCTATTTTTTCCGGACTTCTTGCTCTAAGCATCTTTACTATTACAATAGAAAGTGAAAATATTAATATTGAAATTACGTCTGATATGGAAAACCTACCGTTGAAATCTATCGCAACCAGCAGTTCAGTAAGTCTTTGGAAGCAAAGTTTACCGGGCAGGTGCGAATGGTACACTGCAATCATTATACGGGCAAAGCTTTAATTTGTTATGATACCGAGCAAGTAACCTTAACGAAGCTGCTTAAGGAGATACAGGAATTTCAGCACCAGATACATGAAAATCGCAGACCGGTTCATCAGGAAAAAATCAACGAAAGGGGCAGCAGGTTTCATATGGGGGGATTATTGCTGAAGGAAGAGCAGTATTTGATGAATCCAATGTAAACGGAAGTCCTTTGCCGGTGTTAAAATATCCAGGTGAGAAGGCGTTGGGTGGTTCCTGGTTATTGGCCGGGGAGGTTCAGATTATACCTGATGCAGGTTTAGCAGACCAGACCGATGTTCCAGTCCCTATGGCCCGGGTTATTCCTGCCGAGATAGCCGGAGTTAAAAATTATACCAACCAGATTACCCGGGTGGCAATCGGAGCTGCCCTTGGGGTTCTGCTTTTTACCAGGAGTATCGAACGGGCACTGGCCGTTTTATGGAAAAACAGCTGCCCGATATAAAAGCCGAAGACTAAATTACCTGGGACAGAGTGTATTGTATGTTGCGGTTGATGATCAGATAGCAGGTGTGAATCGGTTTAAAAGATGATATTCGACCGTATGGCAGAGAACTGGTTGAGAATATCCGCTTACATATTGAATGGAATGAACGGTGTGCGGATGAATTGGTGTCTAAAACTGAAGCCGAAATAAATAAGAATTGCAGAAAATGGGCTTGCTCCCCGGGAGATGGAACAGCTTGTATATCAGATTGCCAATGCACTCCAGCCTGCTTTTGATGAATGTGGCATAGAATTTCCTGCCCAAACTGCCCGGGCTGATATCTCAATTGATTTCAGACGATTGTAAAATACTGGTTTGAGTTAAACCGTACCTCAATCATGGCCGAGTTTATGGAAGAGATAAAGCAAGAATGCTGGTCAGCCGTTTGGGGCAACATCTCCGGCCGGATGCTGGATAATGCCATCCTTGGTTCAGAAGATCGTTACAGTCTGCAGTAAAAGGAATTAAAGACTTTATTAATGAAACAAATGGACAGTGCTTTAATGTATGTGGAACAAAAAATTTCCGGCCAGATTCTGCAGGAAGTCGTTCCGGAAATTTACCGGCAATTTGATCAGCGTGAGGAACTTCTGAAACAGAGTTTTTATACCTTTCTGCCCACCGATCATTTTGCCGAAGGAATTTTTTATCAAATAAGCGGGTAACTTTCACCGGTTATTCTCTTGTTTCATCATCTTCGTCTTCATCCTCATCCGGTTTGTCATCATCCACATTTGTGCCTTCCAGTTTATCGGCCAGGTCCTCAATGGATTGGGCTGTTTTATGCATATATCCGGCTACATTTTCAGATACCGTATCCATTACTGAACCGGCTTTGTGAGCCAAATGGCTTTCTTTCTTCTGCTCTATGTCCGATTTGGCTTCTGCTACAATATCCTGCCAGCCATCGACAACCGCCTGTCCTGCGGAATTCACCCGATCACCTAAATTAAGTACTCCTTTGGCAGTGGTTACTGCAGCCATGTGTAATGGTTTGGCGGCCAGCTTTTTTACCGCAAAGTAACCTAACCCTACGCCAGCCGCAATTCTAAATAGTAATCTCGGATTCAATAAAGTCACCTCGCCTCATTTAATTATCAATTAGTCTGTGTAAAGTCACCAAAAATATTCAAATGTTTAGCGTAAAGTTTAGAATTGATTGCATGGCATGGTAATATATGGTCAATAATACAGCCAACTACAATTAAACCAAAAAACAGAGAAGGTGAGAATGTGGCTAATACATCGGCACCCGCAATGGACCCGGCAGATTATGAAGCTCTAAAGGAACAATTATGCAGAGAAATAATGATGACTGAGAGCAACAGGCCACCTTGTCAACGGTAAAACTATGACTAATCTGCGGGAAGAATTACTCAGTGAAATAGAAAGACAGGAGGAATTGAGGCAGCGCCGGACAGGAGGTGTGATGGGCAATCGCCTCAACGAAGGCAGAGAAAACTGGCAGGAATTTAAAGATGATCTGCTTTCCAGTCTGGAAGAACGTATGCAGGAATGGCCTCTGCTTGGTGACCGTCACCAAAATAGCTGGCTGGCTACCCCGGAAGGAAGAGGGTTCAAATATGGGGCTATGGCCGCTGCTCTGGCTATTATTATCTGGCTTGCGGCACGCAAAAACCTGGAGCCTTTGTTAAAAGGAATAGTAAGAAAAGGTATGGAAGCCGGCGAAAATATCCAGAGCTTTTTTTCGGGAGTAGTGGAAGACTTTCAAAACCTCTTTGCCGAAGCTCAATTCGAACGAACTAAGGATATTCTGGATAAAGAAATTGCCTGCCTTCTCAACCGAAAATAAGGCTGATATTCTGGCATTTGACCGTAATCTCAGAGATTTACCGGATATTTTAAAAGAGGTTAAGTATGCTCGTAAGGTAATCAGTCAAAGTGTTTTCTTCACACAGGCCTTTAACATCTGGTTCGGTGCTAATGCCATTTTTAAACCATTAGATGCATTTGCCGCCAAATCCCTGAATACAACCAACAGCCTGGTTGCTTTGCTTTCTAATCAGAGAATTCTTAAGTTGTCATACCTCGGAAAGCGTACCCTATAATATCCCATGTAGCATGGATCTTAGGAGAGTATGATAAAATATAAAGTGCTAAGAAAGGATACTGTGGGGAAATATATGAAAAAGAACGGTCTCTTTTCCAATTCTATAAAGACAGGTTACCTGGAGGTAAAAATGGGACTTCATATTGCAAATATTAATAAGAGTTTCGGCAGTAAGAAAATAGTCAATAACTTGTCGTTTAATATTGATGAGCCCGGTGTATTTGGGCTGCTCGGAACTAATGGGGCTGGAAAAACCACTACTATTCGTATGATTTTAGGCATACTTGAGAAGGATAGTGGAAAAATTGAATGGGATAAGAAAACGATTACGCGCGAAAACGTTAGATTCGGGTATTTGCCGGAGGAGCGCGGCATCTATCCCAAGGCCAAAGTCAGTGAGCAATTGCACTATTTTGCCAGGCTTAGAGGGATGAATTACAAGGAAGCCAAAGATTCCATGGATTACTGGCTGGAAAGACTTAAGGCCACCGAATATACCTATCAAGTTGCCGAACGGCTATCCAAAGGAAATCAACAAAAGATTCAGTTAATTACAGCTATCATTCACGATCCGGAACTTCTTATCCTGGACGAACCATTCAGCGGCTTGGATCCGATAAATACTGATCTATTCAAATCAGT
>DHSK01000126.1:11481-13271 GCA_002408445.1 Syntrophomonas sp. UBA5288 | reverse complement strand
GCTCCTTCGGCAGCAATAATGAAATCACTTCCGGCGGCATAACATAAACCGCCTCCCAGGGCAAAGCCTTGAACAGCGGATATGACCGGAACCCGGCAGTTATATACCGCCAGGGTACTGCGGTAGAATGTCTCGGCTGATTCCAGCTGCCTGTCGTTGGCTATATTATCCAGGAAGCCATGAACATCAAGTCCCACCGGATAAGTTTTTCCTTCAGCCCGGAATATGCAGACCCAGATATCATCTCTGCTATTAACATATTCAAAGATGTCCCCCACTTCGGTATAAGCCTGTTCACTCAAGGCATTGACCGGAGGATTATTAATCGTTATAACACCTACGTTTTCTTTGATTTCCAAAGATAAATATTTCAGGTCTTTTCCATTAATGTTGGTTATTTTTATATCACTCAATCTTATAACTCCTTTCATTATGTTTGCTGTTTTGGCAGGTCAACCTTATTATATTATGCCTTATGCCGCTGAAGCATTTTGGCGGGCAGTATCGCGTGAGTCTTTAATAAAAGCACCCAGGATTCCACAGAAAACTCCGCAAATAGCTATTACCATGAAGAATTTAGTATAAACCGGGCCGCCGGTACCTGTTGTAATCAAGAGGCCTCCGACATACGGTGCCAGCATGGCGCCAATATAACCTATAAACCCGACAAAACCGGCACATGCGCCATAAACCTCGGGGGTAAAGAACTCAGCCGAGTAACTTAAAAACGGACCGTAATGCATGGGCCAGAAGAAACCGGTCAAAGTCATGAAGAGTACAAGTAGTACCGGAGATACACCCACCGGTAAAAGACCCATGATGATAAAGAAAGGTACAAATCCGAACATGCTCAACATCAGTACAGGACGGCGGCGGCCTTTAAATATCTTGTCAGATATAAAACCCGCCAGGAAACACCCTACGACGCCCGCAGCATAGTAAACGGCTACGTAAGAACCCATGGTCGTTAATTTAAATCCGTGCACTTCAAACAGATAACTGGGCAGCCAGGTACCAATGCCCCAGAAGCAGAACTGAGTTACCAGATTAAAGATAGCCAGCATAATAACCTTGTCATTAGTGATGATCTGCTTTAAGGGTACTTTGGTTTTAGTCACATAATCCGGCCGTATCCGACGGCTCTCAATATCTTGCATGGTTAAGGAGCCGCTCTCTAATTCTTCTTCATAGGCTTCTTTTAATTCATCGGTGGTAATCTTTTTGTATTCTTCCGGCCGGTTGTGGACATAAATAGCTACCAGCGTAAACGGAACAACGCCCACTAACGCCAGTATAACAAAGCACATGCGCCAGCCATAGGCCGCACCCAGCCAGGTAGCGATTAACGGAGCTACGGCCGGGGCCGCCACCCAGGACCAGGAGAAAATCGCGTTGGCCCTGGCTCGTAATCCCCGGGGGAACCATCTGTTAATAACTCTGGCGCTGGGTACAAACTCGAAGCCGTTGAAAACCCCGAAGATCACTTGCCGGCTCAACAAGCTTCCAAAGGTGTGACAAATGGACATCCAGAAGGTAAAGACACTGAAACCGGCAATGGACAGCAGGGTAAGTTTTTTGGAGCCGAATTTGTCCGCCATTAAACCGGCTACCAGCTGCATAGGGGCATACAGCCAAATAGCAGCGCTGATAGCAAGTCCCGCCTGGGCGTGGGTCATACCGATATCCTTGCTTATCAACGGCAACAAGACCGCCGTTTTAGTCTTGTCAAGGTACTGGATAAAATATGCGAAGGTCAAAATCGCTAATATCACCCATCTGTAGCGCCAAGC
>DHSK01000126.1:10490-11129 GCA_002408445.1 Syntrophomonas sp. UBA5288 | reverse complement strand
TAAAACCCGGCCAACATTATGTTGCCGGGTACTTTATAAAGCCATTATTAACTATTTTTCACTTAGTATTTTAGTATTATCGTCTATTTGTTGAAGCACTTTTGACTCGCAAAGGATATTAAACTTTGATGGACCTCATAAAAGCCATTACTATGCCTTTTTCTCTACTTTTGAATATGAAGCATTACTGACTCATTCTTTGCTTGATAAATTCTGCATATTGCCCCAAAACAGGCTATTCCGTAATTTGAATTTGAAGCAATATTGATTCATTTACTAGGATATTATATCTCCTGATAACAATAATTGTTTACTGTCAGCCGGAGAAAAAAACCATTTGTCATTCTGAACCTTAGCGAAGAATCTTAAGATCCTTCGGCTTTGCCTCAGGATGACATGCGCAAAGTTACTGCTTAATCAAAACTCTCATTTCTTATTTAGTACAATGCCAAAATAAGAAGCTCTACGTACGACCATAGATTGACTCATTCCCAACGCTTTAGCCACTTTGCGGCTGGTTTTATATTGTTTTATATATTTCTCCAGTAAGTTCTTTTCAAATACCTCAATAGTCTTTTTGTAATCTATATCCGGTTCCGGATGACTATCAAGCGTAAATACTACTTCATGATCATCGTC
>DHSK01000126.1:8887-10200 GCA_002408445.1 Syntrophomonas sp. UBA5288 | reverse complement strand
TAGTGAATGCTTTTGTTCATAGCATATTTTTTATTCATCATACTTACGAAGTAATCTACTAAAGCCGGAATATCTTCTTTTCTTTCTCTTAATGGCGGTACCAGGACCGGCACCACACTTAAACGATAATATAGATCCTCTCTAAATTCTCCGTTTTCAACCATAGACCGCAGATTGCGATTAGTTGCCGTAATAATACGAACATCGACCGGGACCGGGGTGGAACTTCCCAGCCTGATTACTTCCTTCTCCTGAATAACCCGTAAAAGCTTGGCCTGAAGCTGTAAGGGCATTTCTCCGATCTCATCCAAAAAGAGGGTCCCGCCGTTGGCTACTTCAAATATGCCCATTTTTCCGCCCTTTTTTGCTCCGGTAAAGGTTCCGCTGGCATAACCGAATAATTCTGATTCCAGCAGACTTTCCGGTATAGCCGCACAATTAATAACAATAAAAGGTTTGTCTTTTCTAGGGCTATGTTTTAGTAATTCTTTGGCTATCAACTCTTTTCCCACCCCTGATTCTCCATATACTAAAACGGTAGAATCCACTTTGCCTACCCTTTTAACCACTTCCATCACTTCTTTAAGTTTAACCGAGGCAATAATCATATCTCCGGACCGTGTTGCCTTTTGCAATTCTTCTTCATAATGTTTGCTTAAACTATGCGCCTTTTCTACTTCTATTTTTAATTTGTTCAATTCCGTAATGTCTCTTACGTTTATTACCACTCTTACAAGTTTTCCTTCATCATTAAATATGGGCGTACCCGTTACACAAAGGACTTTGCCGGTATTGACATTCTGAGTAAAGGTAACCTGCTTACCGCTCTCGATTACTAAAACGGCAGCTGAACGGTCATACATACCTTCATTAACCAGATCATACATATTACGCCCTATGATTTGATTATGGTCAATACCCGACCATCTTGAATAGGACTGATTTATCCTTAATATTTTGCCTTTTTCATCTGTTACCACCAGACTGTCAAAAGACGCTGCTATAATTCCCTCCAGTTCCGTCTGCAACTTTTTGGTATATTGTAATTCCTTGGAAATGTGCTCGAATTCAGATATATCCTGCAAAACAGATATCGCCCCGACTATTTTTTCTCCATCCATGAGCGGAGTTCTATTGGACACCAAAATCTTGTTCCGGTAGATAACCTTTTGGGCCGGATTGGCCTGCCGGGTTTGTAATAACTCATCCAAATTCCCTTCCGGAAATACATCTTTATAGAAGCGGCCCATAACTTGTTTTTGTTTGATTCCAAATATTATTTCCGCCGGACGGTTGAAGATAATAATCCTGCT
>DHSK01000126.1:6249-8542 GCA_002408445.1 Syntrophomonas sp. UBA5288 | reverse complement strand
TGGGCCATAACTTGATATAAATGTTCTTTTTTAATCCATCCCAGCAAGGTGTTTGAGGGAGTCATAACCGGCATTATATCAATACCGCAAGCTAAAAATAAATCTGCAACCTCATGAACAGCTTGAATACTAAAGCATCTGATGTCCTTTTCTTGCATGCTATTTGGCTTCATACCTTTAGACCTCCTCGACCAAACTATTTCATTATTTATATACTTGATCATTATACGACATAACTGCTGTATTTATCTTTACATCAATTATGTAAAAAAATACAGACCGGTTAAATAGATACATGGATGGCATACTTTTGCAATACTTGCATTCACCCCTGTACCCAATAACCGATCTGTTAATTTTAAGACGATTAAAGAATTATCTATTATACCTATCTTCTAATATCAGCCGGCCAATATGATTAACCATTTGGTCCGGAGGAACGTGAAGATAATTTACATTGGTCCCTGAAACCATAATCAGCTTGCCCGTATGATTCTTTATATCTGCTATATCTACACATCCCACCGGGCATCCACAGATGATCAGGTCGACGTCGGCTTCGTCCCGGGTTATTTCAACCTTATCTTTAGTTTTGAGATAATTTAATACCTCATCTGCTAATTTTTCTCGGTTTATTACTGTATTGCAGCCGCCACAATATTTTAATCGTATTTTCATTAGCTTCTAATTCCCTACCCGGATTTCTTATTTCCAGTCTACATCGTTATTTTCTTTATTACCGCAGAGTCTTTCGGCTAACTCTTTACGATATTCCAGATTCTCAAGCCGCGCGATCATAATTCTCTGTGCTTGCGGCGACCCGGCCCCGTGCATGGATTCAGTCAAATAGCCTACGGCAGCGCAACCCATAGTCAGGTTTTCAATGAATCGCAGCATACGCTGACGTTTCTCAACTGGTATTGCCTCATTGGTTGTGGTGTATTTTCTAACCAGGGGACCAATTTCAGGATTATCGAAATCTTTCTCAGAAGGCAGTGTGACCAGTAATCCTCCGGCAATGTCCTGAGCTAACCGGGCTATTTCATAGGGAAATCGGGTGACATTTTGCTTACAAATATTCGCCAGCAGCAGATCAATCATATAATTGTCGGCAGCGGTTTTAGTACCCAGAGCAGAACAGGCAATACCACATGAATACAGGGTCTCATTGAGATGACACATTTCTATTATCTTATCTTTGATATGTGATGCTTTTCCAACCCCGTTATATTCAGAAATCGCCTTGGCAGCTCCTATAAGAGTATCACCTACACCAACCTTACAGCCCCCGTAACTCTGGCGGTGATAGCCTGCAAAGCGTTCTACCACCATAGTGGTAAAATCAATCTCACCGCACATGAAAACACGCTCCCAGGGGACAAATACGTTGTCAAATATGGTCATGACTTCCTGGCCGCCGAAATATACATTCCCGGTGTCTATATTACCGCCCTCAAGTTTTCTGGTATCACAGGATTGTCTCCCATAAACATAAATCATTCCGGGCGTATTGATCGGAATAGCAAAACATACCGCCCAGTCCTCCTCCCCCTTTTTAAGAGTATTGTTAGGCATAACCAGCATTTCATGGGAATTGATCATCCCCGTCTGGTGAAGCTTGCACCCCCTGACAATTATCCCCTTATCTGTTTTTTCTACAATGTGAAGATAAGAATCAGGGTCGGATTGATTTCCCGGCCCCTGGGAACGGTCTCCTCTGGCATCGGTCATACATCCGTCCACAACCAGATCATTTTCCTGAACGTACCTGAGGAACTTTTTAAACCGCTCATGATAATCGGTATGATAGGCCAGATCAATTTCACAAGTTGTGCTATAAACCGCATTAAAGGCATCCATACCGACACATCTTTGAAAACAACATCCGGTTTTTTGTCCCAGCAGCCTTTGCATTTTTACTTTTTTCATTAAGTCTTCCGGGTTTTGGTGTACATGGTTAAAACGGTTGATTTTCTTTCCGGTCAAATTCGAAGTCGTGGTCATTAGATCTTCGTACTCCGGCTCCTGAGCCAGCTTATAGGTCATTGCCATCGCATTAATAGACGGACGAATTATAGGATGTTCTACATAATTATCAACTTTTTCACCGAACATGTATAATGTGATATTCATGTTCCTTAAATCTTGCAAATATTCTTGCGGAGATTTCAGACTCATTCGGTTCACCTCTCAATTATGATTCCCCATGGGGTATATAAAAGCGCTTATCTAATTAACATGCAATAATCATGCCATAATTCTAATTTCGTCCTATCATTTCCACATAAAAAAA
>DHSK01000126.1:0-6047 GCA_002408445.1 Syntrophomonas sp. UBA5288 | reverse complement strand
TTCTCAAAAAGTAATCTTGGGGAACCATCATAGATATAGCTAAACCCCTGCCATTCTAACGAATTAACCGGGGTTTCTTGATTGACTTCACCTATATTTCAAGCTGCTGACGGCTGCCGGTATATCCGGGGAGTGAAATATATAAGAACCGGCCACCAGAACATTGCAGCCGACCTCCACGCACCGGCGTCCGGTTTCCTGGTTGATTCCCCCATCGACTTCAAGATAAGCCGAAGGATTAAATTCATTCAGCATGGTCCGGGCCTTTTTTAATTTGTTGAGAACCCCGGTAATAAATTTCTGGCCTCCGAAACCAGGGTTGACACTCATTAACAAAACAAGATCAACCTCAGGCACGATAGCTTCGAGCATGCTGACCGGGGTGGCGGGATTAATGGCTACACCAGCCTTAATACCGGCATCCTTGATCAAATGTATTACTCTATGCAGGTGAAGACAGGCTTCATAATGAACGGTAATCATATCTGCACCTGCCTCGATAAAGGCCGGTATGATGTAATCCGGTTTTTCTATCATAAGATGGACATCCAGAAAAAGCTTGCTGGTTTTGCGAATATCGGCCACCGCCTGGGGCCCTATAGTAAGGTTGGGCACAAAATGACCGTCCATAATATCCAGATGAAGCCAGTCGGCTTCCGCTGCTTCCACTTTTTCTATATCTTCTCCCAGCCTCGCAAAATTAGCGGACAAAACTGAAGGGGCAACGTATATCATCGGTAACACCTCTCATTTGCAATGACTTCTTCTAATATATGAATATAATTATTATATCTAAAATCGGCAATCTCGCGGTCTCTGACGGCCTGTTTTACACCACATTCAATTTCGCGATGGTGCAGGCAATTACCAAATCTGCATTCAGTTGAATAATCTTGAAAATCCGGATAATAATCGCCCAGCTCTTCCCGGCGTAAACGCGGCAGGTCCAGTGAACTGAAGCCGGGAGTATCAACCATAACTGCTCCATTAGTTAAAGGAAATAATTCAACATGACGGGTAGTATGCTTTCCCCGCCCCACCTTTTCGCTAAGATCCCCGGTCTTCACCAGAGCGGAATCGAGCATGGCATTTAACAGACTGGATTTGCCAACGCCGGAAGGCCCGGCAAAGACTGCCACTTTACCGGCTATGGCCTGGAGCAGTTGTTCTATTCCGGTTCGATTGGTAACTGATGTATTAAATAAGGTAAATCCGTGCCGCCCGTAATAATTTTGAATTTTTCTTACGGTTTCATCCAGGGGGAGATCACATTTATTTAAGACAATATAGGCCTCCATACGGCTATAGGCTACCAAAAACAGCAGGCGATCCAGCAGCATCAGATCAGGTGCAGGTTTAGTATGAGCCATAACGATTAAGACCGTATCCACATTGGCGACTTTAGGCCGGTATAATTGGTTTACCCGCGGCAATATGCTTTCCAGCAATCCCCTGCCATCTTCCAGCGGGGTAAACATGACCCGGTCGCCACTGAGGATAAAATCCTTTAGTTTGCCTCTGGGTTTGCACTCGTAAATATTCAGACTGGAATCCTGAACATAATAAAATTTATTATAGTTTTTTAATACCACCCCTGTCAGCTGAGCAATGCTCATAACTCACCTCCAGGTTTAAAGCGGAATGGTTTTATCATGTTTACCATTAAGCAGAACTTCAGCCGACCCGTTGCCCACGTAAGTAACCCCTACACTTACGTTATCTGCAGCCGGGTGCAGTTGATTGTATACTTCCCTTTCGCCTTGTGCATCACGGACTTTGATGGTTACTTTATAGTACTCCTGCTGGGAAGGCAGTGTAAATTCAATAGTCTTGGTCTGGGCTGTCGGTCCCGGTCCTTTGCTTACAACCACATTGATTGGTGTTTGCTCGTCTACCATAACTCCGGAGTTAGTTTCCTGGGATATAACCTTGTCGGCCGAGTAAGCGGTACTATCCTGCCGGTCAACCTTTCCCAGGGCCAGGTTATTTGCTTTTAATTTATTTTCAGCATCGGTCAGAGATAATCCTACCAGACTAGGCACCGCTACACTTTTCTTCTCTTTTCCTTTACTGATCACTACATCGACCTTGCTCCCGGATGCTACCATGGTTCCTTCATCCGGGTTTTGCGATACTATTTCATTGGCAGCGTATTTATCATCGAATGTTTCTCTAACGTCCCCGATTTCGAGCCCTTTATTATGCAGCAGTACTTCGGCCTCATCCAGGTCGCGTCCTATCAAATACGGCACCTTCTGTTTTTCAAGGCCCGTACTGACGATAACTTTTACTACATGGCCTTTTTTGGTTTTTTGCCCCTTAGCCGGGTTCTGGGATATCACGTTGTCTTTCTCGACCTCTTCATCGGGCTGTTCGGCTATTATCTGCATTTTTAAGCCGGCATCCTTCAGTTTCTGATTGGCCTCTTTAATATTGATATTTTCAACATCAGGAACAGTAACCTCGGCTCCAAAGATACCATTGCCCATTTGGAACACTAAACCGGATAACAAGCCCAGTATAGCTATAACTATGAGAGCTATACCGGTAGGGGTAAGTTTCTTCTTTTTCAATTTCTTATCATCCCTTTCATGCTGAACCGGTGGCATTACAATAGTCTTATTATTCCTATCATTGTAATCACTAATGTTTGATGCATGAATGTTTAGAAGAGCATTGCGCATTTCCTGAGCGGTCCCGAATCTATGCCCCGGGATTTTATCCATTGACTTAAGCACTATGGCTTCAAGATTTTCCGGTACCATTTCATTTAACCGGCGCGGTGGCACCACATCATCGTGTATATGTTTCAAGGCTACGGTTATAGGGCTTTCCGCATTAAAGGGAACCTGCCCGGTAATCATTTCATAAAGGACACAACCGATAGAGTAAATATCGGTGGTACGATTAACCGGTTCACCTTTAGCCTGTTCCGGAGAAATATAATGCACCGAACCTACTATATTGTCACCGAAAGTAATGGTGGCGTTGCTAATAGCACGCGCAATACCGAAATCGGCTACTTTTACCATGCCGGTATCGGTAATTAAAATGTTATGTGGCTTGATATCACGGTGGATTACGCCCTTCTCGTGGGCGCAATGCACACCATCGCAAATCATTATGGCGATATCCACGGCTTGGTTGACGGGCAGAGGAGCCTCCTGGCTTATAATATCTTTTAAGGTCCGGCCTTCAACGTATTCCATTACGATATAATGCACATCATCCTGTTGACCTACGTCATATATGTTGACAATGTTAGGATGGGAGATTCGGGCTGCCGCCAATGCTTCCACTTTAAATTTTTCAACGAAATTCACATTATAGGAATACTCTTCTTTAAGAACCTTTACCGCTACAATGCGGTCCAGTATTCGACAACGTGCCTTATAGACAATGGCCATTCCGCCTTCACCGATTTTCTCCAGTAATTCATAGCGGTCACCCAGAACTATCTGTTCCAAATCTGATACCTCCTACTTAAATGCCTGCCAGTATGATGGTGATATTATCATGTCCGCCTCGGTCTAACGCCAATTGGACAAGACTTTTGGTAACTAGATCGATATTATCGTGGTTCATCGTTTGCAATATATCCTGTGCATCTAATAAATCGGTTAATCCATCACTGCAAAGTAATATATAGTCACCGCATTGAAGATCACGAGTAAAAAAATCAATTTCAACACTCGCTTCGATCCCAATAGCCCTGGTCAAGATATGATTATAATTGTTGTTACGGATTCCTTCGGGTTTGAGTATACCGTCATCCAGCATGCTCTCGGCCAGAGTGTGGTCACGGGATATTTTATGGATTTCACCGGACCTGATTAAATAAAGGCTGCTGTCGCCAACGTTGGCCGCAACCAGATGGTTCTCAATAATTGCAGCCGCTATGATAGTAGTGCCCATATTAAAAAGTTCCGGTTCTGTTCTGCCTTTTAGCCAAATTTCATGATTAGCTTTTTCTATGGCCTTTTTCAACGAATGAATAGCTTCCTCACTGTTTCTGAATCGTACTTCCTGACCTACGATGTTAATGGTCAGGCCGGATGCTACTTCTCCGCCTTTATGACCGCCCATTCCATCACATACTATAAATAGTCCCCGGTCATTGTCAATGAGAAAACTATCTTCATTATTTTTTCTAACCAATCCTATCTCAGAAATACCTGTTGATATCATGACACACCTCTATAATTTATGACTAACAAATCACCAATATTATATATCAAATTACTTCTATAATTCTACGATTTTCATCTTTCTTTCCTGGCTGCCAGTTGACCGCAGGCCGCATCAATATCGGCTCCTCTTTCTTCCCTCATAGTTACAGTGAGGCCACCCTCTACCAGCCAGTTATAAAAGGCTTTGATTTTATGGGACGATGGTCTGCTGTATTCGGCATCTTTAACCTCATTATACGGAATGAGATTTACATTAGCCAGAAAAGGTTTTAACATTTTTATCATATCCTGGGCATCCTTATGGCTGATATTGACATTGTCCAGCATTATATATTCGAAAGTGATCCTGCGCCTGGTTTTATCTATATATGCTCTAAGGGCAGGCAACAAAACCTCCAGCGGATATTTTTTATTCATCGGTATTAATCTGTCTCTTAACTGATTATTGCAGGCGTGTAATGACACTGCCAGAGTAACCTGTAATTCTTCATGGGCCAAACGGGCTATACCTTGGACCTCCCCGGAAGTAGATATGGTTATATGGCGCTGTCCAATGTTCATACCGCTGGAATCATTCAATATGTGAATTGACTTAATCACTTCATCATAGTTGAACATGGGTTCGCCCATTCCCATATAAACAATACTTGAGATAGGTCTTTCACCATTGACTTTAAGACGGCGCGATAATTCCCGATTGGAACCTAAAACCTGTCCCACCATTTCACTGGCCAGCAGATTTCTTTGAAAACCTGAGCGTCCGGTGGCGCAAAAACTGCAACCCACCGGGCAGCCTACCTGACTGCTTAAACAAAGTGTAAATCTGGTATTTTTGTCATAGCTTTGAGGGATAACTACCGTTTCAATCTTCTTCTTATCATTCAGTTCCATCAGAAATTTCCTGGTTCCATCGTCGGATACTTTTTGCTTTAATACCCGCAAAATGGAAATCTGGGCCATATCGTCAAGCTTTTGCCGCAACGATTTGGACAAATCATTCATTTCATAAAATGAACTGACTTCTTTCTGGTATATCCACTGATGAATCTGCCTGCCGCGAAAAGGTTTTTCACCGATGGATACGGCAAACTTTTCCAGTTCCGGTTCATTCATACCCAGTAATTCGATTTTATTTCTTTCGGCCATACCGTCTAATTAATTCCTCCTCATAAGAGCATAGAACATTCCATTCGTGCCATACCGGCCCGGCAGGAGATTAAACATACCTGTGGCGACGCTTTCTCTTTCATCTGCCGGCAGGGGCAAATCAGCCAAAGCCGGTTCAAACCCTTCTAATCCAAATTCCGGATGAGCTTGCAAAAAGCACTTTATTCTATCCTCATTTTCAGCCCGATTAATAGTACAGGTCGAGTACAGGAGTAGCCCGCCCGGTTCAACCAGCAGGGCCGCCTGGTTAAGCAAACACTTTTGTATTTCGATCAAATCTTCTATTTCCTGATAACTCTTACGCCACCTCGCATCGGCGCGCCGGTTAAGTACTCCTAATCCGGAGCAGGGTGCATCCAGCATTACCCGCGGGGCTTTTTCCATACGGTTGGTATCAAGGGCTAAAATATCTGCAGCTATTGCCTCAATTATGCTGATCCCCAGACGTTCACTGTTATGTACCAGTAAATCGATTTTATGTTGGTATAAATCGATAGCTTTAATTTTACCTTGGTTCTGCATGTACTCACCCATATGGGTGGTTTTACCACCCAGCCCACAGCATAGATCATAGACCAGTTGATGCGGCTCCGGCTGTAAAATGGGGGCAGCGAACATAGAGGCGGTATCCTGTATATAGAACCAGCCCTGTTGAAACGGCATACTCCCGGTTAATATTTTATCAAATTT
>DHSK01000092.1:1755-3485 GCA_002408445.1 Syntrophomonas sp. UBA5288 | reverse complement strand
TTCAGGCCGGTGCACGGCATAACGCGTAAAAACCCAGATTGTCCTTGTTATAAATAACGGGGTTATTGTCATCCTGAGGCAAAGCCGAAGGATCTTACCGATTCGCAAGGGAAAGATCCTTCACTAATGTTCAGGATGACACCTAAAGCCCGGCCTAAATAATATTTTTTGATTGAAAGAGATTTTATTAGTGGACAAAACCTTTCGCCATGTGAAAAACACTGATCTCAAAAGAAAAACGTCCAAAATGTTTCCTTTATTTATCCGGTTTCAATGCGTTATATTGATTATTTCCACCGCCCAAAGCGGCCAATTCATCAACCAATCTTCCTTCTTATAATCAGCCATGGACGTCCGGATGGAGAGCGCGGGATTGAACTTCTCCCGGTAAGTTTTCAAACTCTTCGCCTGCAGGTTGACCTCGGCTTTGACCTCAATGGGTATAATGGCGTTGCCCGTATCGATAACGAAATCCACCTCTGCGGTACCACGCTTGGCTGTCCAGTAGTAGGTTTGTACACCCTTGAGCGTCTTGAGCTGCTGCAGGACGTACTGCTCGGTCAGCGCGCCTTTGAATTCCTTGAATAGTTCGTTGCCGTCCAGAAGGACGCCCTGACGAAGCCCGACCATGCAGGATAGCAATCCCACATCCACTAAAAACAGCTTAAACGCTTTCAGGTCTTCATAGGCTTTCAGCGGCAGGCTGGGTACCGTGACCCGATGCACCTTATGGACAAGTCCGCAGTCGGTCATCCATAGCAGGGCGAGCTCATATTCCTTTGCCCGAGCGCCTTCTTTAATCAGGCCATATATAAACTTCTTATTTTCCTTAGTCAACTGTGCCGGAATACTGTTCCAGAGCATTCGAATGCGCGGCACCACTTCGTTGGGAGCGTGTTTTGAAAAATCCTGTTCGTAAGCGGCCAGAATACGCTGCTGAATTTCCCGAGCCTCATTGAAATCCTTATTCTCCGAAAAGCTCAGCACTACCTCTGGCATGCCGCCCACATAGTAGTAGTACTTCAGCCAATCAATATAATCCTGCTTAAAAGTAGTGGCCATCTCAAAGTCGCCTTTTTGCAGCAGCTCCACAAACTGTTCCTTACCCATCGCCATCATGAACTCAAAAAACGACAGCGGATACAGGTCGAGAAACTCCACTTTCCCAACGGGAAACGACGTGCCTTGGTGCAGCGCTACCCCCAGCATGGAGCCAGCGCAAATGATCTGATACTGCGGCGCATCCTCGTTAAAATATTTCAGGCTGGTCAGTGCCTTGGGAACCTCCTGAACTTCGTCAAAGATCAGCAGTGTGTTCTCGGCGTCAACCTTATGCCCGGCGTACAACTCCAAGCCGGTAATGAGCCGCCCGATTTCCAGGCTGCCCTCAAACAGATTCTTCATCCGTTCATTGTTGTCGAAATTGATATAGACCACCTCATCATAGTAGGTGGCTCCAAATTCCTTCATCAGCCAGGTCTTTCCCACCTGGCGGGCACCGCGTATAATCAAAGGCTTACGCTGCCTCTTCTTTTTCCACGTCTTCAGCTGTTCCATCGCCATACGATACATGGTCATCACTCCACATAAATTCTAATTACATTATAGTGTATTATTACAAAATATCAAATGACTTTCTGCGATTCGCTAATATTTTTTTAGCCTTGAGCTGATTGTTGCTTCATTTAATCCGACCGTGGTAAGGAATAAAACCGGAGGCCGGTCTACAG
>DHSK01000092.1:0-1498 GCA_002408445.1 Syntrophomonas sp. UBA5288 | reverse complement strand
CCTTCAGGCCGGTGCACGGCATAGCTTGGGAAACAAGCGACCGGCCCTGAAGCCCGCTCCTGCCGTCGGGGCTGTAGGGCCTGCTACGGGGGTAGGCAGAGCATAACGCGTAAAAACCTTGTTATGAACAATAAGACTATTGTCATCCTGAGGCAAAGCCGAGGGATCTTCCCGATTCGCAAGGGGAAAGATTCTTCACTTTACCTCAAATCCAGAAAGCCATCTTGAACATTTGTAACTCTTAAATATGGAAGCCCCCCCTAAAAATCAGCACTGCAAAAGGATGATGGGGGTTCGAATCTCTCCACCTGCACCAAGTTATAACCTATATTTTTGTTGGTAATAAATTAAAGAAGATGTAGCTTTTTCATATCTAAAATATTATTTGAAGATTGCAGCAGCTAAAAAAATAAAACCAAGGACAGGTTGATGAGATGGTTGTAGATAATTCATAATACTTGGTTAAAAATGACGTTGTGTTGAAAATGTAAATATTTGTGTTGATAATTGAAGCTGACTTTGTATATAATAAAAGTGCGAAAGGAGTGATTTTGAAATGGCAAATGTAAATATTCGTGTTGATGATAATTTAAAAAAGGAAGCTGAAGAAATTTTCTCGGAACTTGGTTTATCTATGTCTGCCGCAACAAATGTTTTTTATAAGCAAGTAGTTAGATACGGCGGTATCCCGTTTGATTTGCGTATATCCGACCCATTTTATTCTGCTGAGAATCAGGCTCGTTTACAAAAGTCCATAAAAGATAATGACCGAATTAGAGGAAACGACCAATGAGTAATTTGGTGTTCCTGCCAGAAGGTTGGGAAGATTATGTTTATTGGCAGGGACATGATAAAAAAGCGTTGCGCAGAATAAATCAACTTTTACAGGATATTTCGCGAAATGCTTTTGCGGGTTTGGGAAAGCCGGAATCATTGCGGGGCAATATGACTGGGTGGTGGAGCAGACGTATTGATGGTACGGATTGACGTATGTTAAAATGTTTTAGAGGTGAAAATATGTATAATACAAATATAACTCAGGCAAGAGCAAATTTATATAAATTAGTAAACATGACTATTGAAGATGGTGAAATAATAAATATCAATACAAAAAAAGGTAATGCAGTTATCATGAGTGAAGCTGATTATAACTCTATTATGGAAACTTTATATTTATCTTCTAATCCGGATGTAAAAAAATCTATAATTGATGGAATCAATACACCTGTGGAAGAATGTATTGCCGAGGAACAAGTTATAAGCTACATTTCTATTGGTAATGAACCAATGAAGATGTAGCTTTTTTTATAACTATCATAGTATTTAAAGTTTGCATTACTCAAGTGGTGCGCTTTTTTGCGTTAAGGAGGCTTTGAAATGAGTAAAATTATGCCTACTTACGATTCAAAACAAGCTGAAAGCCTTCCGCTTTATCAATTTCGGGAGAAACGGGCGGGGGTAAGGAGTAAAACCGGAGGCCGGTCTACAGGGCGATAGC
>DHSK01000021.1 GCA_002408445.1 Syntrophomonas sp. UBA5288 | reverse complement strand
TGGCTGCACACCCCGCATCATGAACTGGACGGGCAAACTCCTGAGGAAGTATTGCGAGAAGAAAATGGCCGCCGGCAGTTGCTCAATTTATTGGATACATTGGTTGAGGAATCGGAGCAAAGTGAGGAAGAGAAAGAATTGCTGCTTTTTATGCGGGAACGTATTCAAGGAATTAACCCTCTATGATTTCCTCCAGGGCCATACCCACTTCTTCCACACCCTGGCCGGAAACCGCTGAAAATGCTATGGCTTCTTCTCCGGGGTTCATTTTGAATGCTTTATGGATCTGGACCAGACTTTTGCTGCAGGCCCCCCGGGAGATTTTATCGGCTTTAGTGGCCACTACCATATAAGGTATGGACAAGCCGGCCAACCATTCACGCATAAGTAAATCATTACTGGTAGGGGGATGCCGGATATCGACCAGTTGGATTACACCATACAGTTGCTGCCGTTGCTGCATATATAATTCTATCATTTTAGCCCATTTGGCCTGTTCCGCCTTGGATACCCGGGCATAGCCATAGCCGGGCAAATCCACCAGGTAAAAGGAATCATTAATATTATAATAGTTGATGGTACGGGTCTTGCCGGGAGTGGAGCTGGATTTGGCCAGTTTTTTACGGTTGGTCAAACGGTTGATAAGTGATGACTTTCCCACATTGGAACGTCCTACTATGGCTATCTCCTTGGCGTTGGCAGCCGGCAGGCCGTCCATATCCACAAAACAGCCCACAAATTCTGCTTTCTTTATTTTAAGCATCTTAATCACCTCATCAGAGTTAAAAAGAACAACAAAGGGAAAACCACAGTTTTCCCTTCAGAGCGTCAAACAATCCCAATAGCTGAAGCCTACTCCAGCTTCTATTGATCTAATCAGTCTCCTGGCCGGTTGAATTACTTTTATCCAGGGCATGGTCCAACACTTCATCCATGTGGCTGACAAAAATAAAGTTCATCTTGCGCTTGACATTGGAAGGTACTTCTTCCAAATCCTTTTTGTTTTCCATTGGAATAATAACCGTCTCAATGCCTGCCCGGTGTGCGGCCAGCGTTTTTTCTTTCAGACCGCCTATCGGCAAGACCCGTCCCCTCAAGGTAATCTCACCGGTCATAGCTACGGTATTCTTGATCGGGATACCTGACATAGCCGAAGCCAGAGCGGTGGCTATGGTAATACCGGCAGATGGTCCATCCTTGGGAATAGCGCCTTCTGGAACATGCAAATGGATATCATATTTTTCCAAGGTATCCTCACTTATACCCAAATCTTCGGCCCGGGCCCTTACGTAAGTTAGCGAAGCCTGGGCAGATTCTTTCATAACGTCGCCCAGTTTTCCGGTCAGGGTCAGCTGTCCCCCCTTGCCTTTAACCAGGGCTACCTCGATGGAAAGGATATCTCCCCCGACCTCGGTCCAGGCCAGACCGGTTGCCACACCCACCTGACTCTGTTTCTCCGCCGTACCGTAATGATATCTTTCCACTCCCAGGTACTTGTGAATGCTGTTGGCCGATATGGCAGCGTGAAATTGGCGATCTTTCACTACTTCACGTGCTACCTTGCGGCAAATGGATGCAATCTGGCGCTCCAGATTACGTACGCCGGCTTCACGGGTATATTCCCGGGTAATTTTACGGATAGCGCCTTCGCTAAAGGTGATATGGACCGATTTCATGCCGTGTTCCTTGATTTGCTTGGGGATCAAATATCCTTCCGCAATATTAACTTTGTCTTCCTCGGTATATCCCGGTATTTCAATAATCTCCATCCGGTCCAGCAGGGGCCGGGGAATATTGTACATGGAATTAGCGGTAGTAATAAACATTACCTTGGAAAGGTCAAAGGGTATCTCCAGATAATGATCACTAAAATTGAAATTCTGCTCCGGATCGAGGACTTCCAGCAAAGCAGCGGAAGGATCCCCGCGGAAATCCATGCTCATCTTATCAATTTCATCCAGCAGGAAAACCGGATTTCTGGAACCGCCCTGCTTTATGCACTGCAGAATACGTCCCGGCATGGAGCCCACATAGGTGCGGCGGTGGCCTCTGATTTCCGCCTCATCTCTTACTCCTCCCAGGGACATATGTACAAATTTGCGTCCCAGGGAACGGGCTACCGACTTGCCCAGCGATGTTTTTCCCACCCCCGGAGGTCCAACCAGGCAGAGAATGGGACCTTTCATACGTTTGGCCAATTTCCGGATAGCCAGATATTCAAGTATTCTCTCTTTTGGTTTTTCCAGACCGTAGTGGTCTTCGTTAAGGATGTTTTCCGCCAGTTCCAGATCCAAACGATCACGGGTCTCGAATGACCAGGGCAGTGACAGCAGCCAGTCCAGATAGTTGCGGACTACTACGGCCTCGGCTACCATAGGCGGCATTTTCTCCAGCCGCTCCAGCTCTTTAAAAGCCTTTTCGCGAGCATCTTTGGGCATATTGGCCTGCTCAATTTTTTCTCTTAATTCTTCCACTTCGGAAGCACGATCATCCTTGTCGCCCAGTTCTTTCTGGATCGCTTTCATTTGCTCCCGTAAGTAATATTCTTTCTGAGTTTTCTCCATCTGCTTGCGTACGCGTATGTTGATTTTGCGTTCGAGCTCCAGCACTTCCATTTCCTTAGCCAGAAGTTCGCACAGATATTCCAACCGTTTTATTACATCAAGGGCCTCCAGGATGTTTTGCTTTTCATTGATTCTAAGAGACAAATGCGAAGCTATAACATCTGCCAGCCGGCCGGGTTCTTCGATACCGACCACCGAGACGACCGTTTCGGGCGGGACTTTTTTACTCATCCTGACATATTGCTCGAACTGGTAGACCAGTGTTCTCATCAGGGCTTCAACTTCGGTATTTTTATAATTTATATCATTTTCAAATTCCCTTATTTCTACTTTGATATAAGGGTCATGGGATATATAATTTTCAATGCGGCCGCGCCTGAGGCCTTCAACCAGCACCCGCATGGTGCCGCCGGGCATCTTGAGTATTTGCCGGATTTCCGCTACTGTACCTACTTCGTAGATATCTTCATCTTCCGGTTCATCAGTTTGGGCTTCTTTCTGAGTAGCCAGAAATACTTCTTTCGCTTCCAGCATCGCTTCTTCAATCGCAGTTATAGATTTCTTTCTTCCCACATCGAGGTGGATTACTGTATATGGGAAAACCAGCACTCCCCTTAAGGGCAGCATGGGTAATTCCCGATAAACCATTTTGGCTTCTTTTGGCAAAAACAATACACCTCCCAAGCAAGTTTAATTCTACTATATGTGTATATAACGTGCAACAAATGCTATCCCTGTACGTTTCGACAACATGACAGGCCACTGTCATTTATACAGGGAGACGGATATGGTCGAAGGACTGGTTTTACCAGCGCTATATCCAGCACTTCAGCTAATTCTGTAACCGGAATTATTTCCGTTTCCGGGAAAGTAGCGAATATATTGAGCCAGTTATCCGCCGGTATAATTACTTTCTTTATACCTGCTTTACGAGCGGCATCAATCTTACTCATCACACCGCCTACCGGCTTTACTTTTCCATGAACAGATACTTCACCGGTCATTGCCACCAGATGATCTATGGCGATATTCTGAACGGCCGAATAAATGGCAACGGCCATGGCTACTCCTGCGGAAGGTCCGTCAACCGGCGTTCCTCCCGGGAAATTAAGATGCAAATCATATTCGTCCGTATTGATATCAAAATTCCTGCGCAGTACGGTTAAAACGTTTTCCACTGCCCCGCGGGCCATGCTCTTCCGCCGGATGGTCTTTTGCCCTCCTCCCATTTCCTCCTCTTCCACCACGCCGGTAACGGTCCATACTCCGGTTCGATTTTGAATCGGTATGGCAGAAGCTTCAACTTCTATTAATGTACCCAGATTGGGGCCATATATAGCCAAACCGTTAACCATTCCTATCTCTGGCTGTTCTTTTAATTTTATATCAGTACGGGGAGAAAAACGTCCGTTATTTAAAACTTTTTCTACTATCTTAAGATTTATAGTCCGGGAATTATCCATTTGCACAATTCCCGCTGCCAGTTGCACGATATTGATGGCTTCGCGGCCATTGCCTGCGTAGCAGATTATTTCTGCCAATGCATCAGGCTCTATCGTATAATTTATCTTTTCCACGGCGCGCTTAACAATCTCCCCAATATCTTCTTTATCCAATGGTTTAAAAAATATTTCCATGCATCGCGATCTGAGAGCAGGCGGAATTTCCTGAGGCATTCGGGTTGTAGCCCCAACCAGACGGAAATCAGCCGGCAAACCATTTTGGAAGATATCGTGGATATGCTGAGGAATATTGCGATCACTTTCCGAGTAATAAGCACTTTCCAGCAAAACTTTTCGGTCTTCCAGTATCTTTAACAGCTTATTCATTTGAATAGGATGCAGTTCACCGATTTCATCAATAAACAAAATCCCTCCATGTGCTTTGGTGCAGGCGCCCGGCTTGGGCTGCGGTATACCGGCCGCCCCCATGGCACCGGCTCCCTGATAGATGGGGTCATGTACGGAACCGATCAGCGGGTCGGCAATGTTCCGTTCATCAAAACGGCTGATGGTAGCATCGACCTCGACAAATTGAGCATCTTTCTTAAATGGGGATAAAGAATTGGACTTGGCCTCCTCCAACACCAGGCGGGCAGCGGCAGTTTTCCCCACTCCGGGAGAGCCGTATATTATAACATGCTGTGGGTTGGGGCCACACAAAGCTGACCTTAAGAGTTCCAATCCTTCCGTTTGACCCACCACCTCATGCAATGAAGCAGGCCGGGTCAGACTGGATAAAGGCTCCGTCAAACGGCAATCTCTCATCTTTCGCAGGCGGCTCATTTCCTTTTCGGTTTCTCTCACTACTACGGTTTTACGAGATTGCTGACTTTTGAGTAAATTCCAAAAATAAATACCTATAACTACCGCGAAAAATAATTGAATCAGGTAGAGTATAGGCCCATATTGGATAAATAAATCATTCATGCATCTTTTCCCTTCTACCCATTTTTTTTTATTATTCCCGGCAGACTCACAATGGATAAGGGAAAAAAGGCAGTAAAAAAAGGTAGCTTACGCTACCTTTTCCCATTTTGTGTTGTTGTTAGCAATCAGCCCGTTACTTTGCGTTTGGCATCTACCGTTACCAGCAAAGGCTTTTCTTTTTTCTCGATAACTTCTCTGGTAATAACTACCTTGGTAATGTCCATGCGTGATGGCACTTCATACATAACATCCAGCATTACGTCCTCAATTATGGCTCTTAACCCCCTGGCCCCGGTATTGCGCCGTAAGGCTTCTTCGGCAATCGCCTGCAGGGAATCTTCCATAAACTCCAGGTCTACGCCGTCCAGTTCAAACAGCTTCTTGTACTGTTTGGTAACTGCATTTTTAGGCTCGGTCAGGATTTTTACCAGTGAACCCTCATCCAGCGCATCCAATGTAACAACTATGGGCACGCGTCCCACAAACTCAGGAATCAATCCATATCTGAGCAAATCCTGAGGCAGAATCATATCCAGGATTTCGCCGATTTTCTTTTCTTCCCGAACTTTAATATCAGCTCCAAAACCCATGATCTTCTGTCCCACCCGGCTTTGGATTATTTTATCTATACCTTCAAAAGCACCGCCGCAGATAAACAAAATGTTACTGGTGTCAATTTGAATGAATTCCTGGTGCGGATGTTTCCTGCCTCCCTGGGGAGGAACGCTGGCAACAGTTCCTTCCAGTATTTTTAATAGAGCCTGCTGTACGCCTTCACCGGAAACATCTCTGGTTATACTTGGATTATCGGTCTTCCTGGCTATTTTATCGATCTCGTCGATATAAACTATACCTTTTTCGGCCTTCTCAATGTCATAGTCGGCTGCCTGAATCAATTTGAGAAGAATGTTCTCAACGTCCTCCCCAACATATCCGGCTTCAGTTAATGAAGTAGCATCTGCGATAGCAAAAGGAACATTCAGAATGCGCGCCAGGGTCTGAGCCAGCAGAGTCTTACCGCTGCCGGTAGGGCCAAGCATCATAATATTGCTCTTTTGAAGTTCGACATCATCCAGTTTGATACCCAGGTTGATACGTTTGTAATGATTGTAAACTGCTACCGCCAGGGCTTTTTTGGCCTTTTCCTGACCTATGACGTAATCATCCAGAATATCTTTAATGTCATTTGGTTTTGGAATATCGCCGATCCCAAAGCCTATGTCGTCGGCTAACTCTTCTTCAATTATTTCATTACACAGCTCTATGCATTCATCACATATATATACACCGGGTCCAGCAACAAGCTTCTTGACCTGATCCTGAGTCTTACCGCAAAATGAACACTTCAGCTGACCTTTTTCATCCCCATATTTAGGCATAAGTTCACCTCTCTTCTAAAAAGCTACTTCTTCAGGTTTTTTTTCGGTTGACTGATGACTTCATCAAGCAGCCCATACTCTTTAGCTTCCTGAGCGCTCATGAAGTAGTCCCGCTCGGTGTCTCTTTGAATCTTTTCCAGTTTTTGACCGGTTCTTTCAGCCAAAATCTTGTTCATGCTTTCTTTTATCTTTATTATCCTCTTGGCATGAATCTCAATATCAGTGGCCTGACCTTGAGTTCCCCCCAGGGGTTGGTGAATCATAATTTCCGCATTGGGCAAAGCAAAACGCTTGCCTTTTTGTCCGGCAGTAAGTAAAAAGGCCCCCATGCTGGCTGCCAGACCTACACAAATAGTGGAAACATCAGGTCTGATATACTGCATGGTGTCGTAAATAGCCATACCGGCACTTATCGAGCCTCCGGGACTGTTAATGTAAAGTGAGATATCTTTGTCCGGATCTTCTGCTTCGAGAAACAGAAACTGTGCAATTACCAGATTGGCTACGGCGTCATTGATTTCACTACCCAGGAAAATAATTCTGTCTTTAAGCAACCGGGAATAGATGTCATAAGATCTTTCGCCGCGATTAGTCTGTTCTACTACCATTGGCACCAGATACGACATGCAAACTCACCTCTTTCAATAAGACTATTCCGGGTCTATTTTATATATTATTCTTTTTCTGCTTCTTCCTCAACTATGCTGTCTTCTTCCGTGGTATCATTTTCCACCACATCAGCACTATCAACCAGATACTGAACCGCCTTCTCCGCCTTGAGGTTGAAAATCAAGTCATCCATGACACCGACCAGTCTCTGTTTGGCCTCGTCTAATTCAATCTTCAGGTTGGTAGCTACCTCATTTATTTTATTATCTATTTCTTCATCTGTTACCTCTATCCCTTTTTCCTCAATTATTTTTTCCAGCATGAAGTTAACTTTTACCCTCTGCTCAGCATCCGACCACATATCCTGCCGTAAATCTTCTTCGGTGGTACTGGTCAATTCGTAATACCGGGGCAGGTCTATCCCCTGGGGCGCCAGTTGTCTTTCAAACTGTTTGAGCATGGCATTAATCTGCATTTGAACCACCGCATCCGCCACCGGAATTTCACAAAGCGCTATCGCCTTGGAAATAACTTCATCCTTGATCATTTCCTGTTTACGGTTGTCAGCCACATAGTCCAGCTGTTTGCGAATCATCTGTTTGAAGTCGTCCACGGTTTCATATTCGCTGACTTCCTGAACAAATGCATCATCCAGAGTTCTCAGCTCTCTACTGTCTATCTGTTTTATAGTTGTCTTAAATACCGCATCTTTTCCGGCCAGATCCTCGGCATGATATTCTTCCGGGAAGGTAACTTTGACCTCAACTACATCACCTTTTTTAGCGCCGACCAGTTGTTCTTCAAAGCCTGGTATAAAAGAATGCGAACCCAGTTCGAGAGGATAGTCCGTACCGGTTCCGCCTTCAAATAATACTCCATCAACGGTTCCTTCGAAATCTATTTTCACAGTATCGCCTGTAGCGGCAGGTTCATCAGTTTTTTCCACCAGACGGGCATAACGTGAACGTATATCTTCCAAGCGCTGGTCAACATCTTTGTCGGTTACTTCTATTCTGGGAATGGAAACTTCTATTCCTTCCAGTTTTCCCAGTTTAACTTCAGGTTTAACCGCAACTTTAACATTGATCTTCAGAGGCTGGCCTTCTACTATTTCACCTACTTCTTCAAATTCAGGCTGGGCAATAGGGTCGATATTCAGTTGTTCTACTGCCTGCTCGTAAGCATCGGGCACTACAAATTCGAGGGTATCTTCGAAAAGTATTTCTTTTCCGAAATGGGCTTCCAACAACTGACGTGGTACTCTCCCCCGCCGAAATCCAGGTACAGTTACCTGTTTCACTACTTTGCGGTATGCTTTTTCCATCCCTTGTTCAAGCATTGCCGCATCGATTTCGATTTCTATGTAGGCCTCACTGTTTTCTATTTTTCCCAATCTGGCGTCCATTTATGCTCCTCCTTAACTTTGTGATAGAATTCAAACCCGTTCCTGCCAGGCAACCCTTTTAAAAATTTAACCTAAATTCGCCTAAAATACAACACCTCGGCGCAGGCCGAGGCATAAAATTCAATGGAGCGGAAGACGAGATTCGAACTCGCGACCCTCGCCTTGGCAAGGCGATGCTCTACCACTGAGCCACTTCCGCATAAATTTTGAACCTATATATAAGATAAATAATTCTTCCCTGTTTAGTCAAGTGATTATCCACATTTTATTGGGTTTTATTAGGGGTATCCAAGCCTTTCTGGTTAAAACAGGTAATTGTCCTGCTATCCAGCTCACCGGTAGGAGACAATTGATGTGCCTCCTGAAATTGGGCGACGGCTTCTTTGAACTCTTTCTCATCGTGGGTTTCAGCTTTTAAATAGCCCTGTTGAATTAAAACTGCCTGGATCCTATCCAGGTCCTGGGCCGTTACAAACTGCATGGAAACAACTGTGCCATCATCAATCCCCGTATCATTTGTTCCGGAAGAATATGGTTGTTCGGTAGATGCAGGGTTCGAAGCCGCAGGCTGGTTATATTTCCAGTGGCGCACTTCAGTACTGAAATCATCTTTTTGGCCATCGGGAGCGGTTTCATCATTGGCTTTGGCGGCCACATTTTCTTTGAATCCTTCCATAACCTCATTATCATCACGGCTGGTTTTTTCCTGTGTCCCGGGCATGGTGCACCCGCTTAACATTAAAGCAAGTATTATATAGATGATTAGATGCCGTTTGAATTTAATCATCCCCCATCCCCTGTTTTACGCCTTAATCCTGCCATTATCAGAAAAACCAGGTTTATTTGTAAAGGAGCATTTCCTGGCCGCTATTGGATTTCAAGCGGTTGTTTTAATAAGTTTACTGCATTTTGATTAAATTCGGCAACCGTCTTTATATGAGCCTTCAATTTATAAATTCAACACTGAAGGACACTGATTAATTATGATTAACACAGTCCAGCCCTGATGCTTAGATAGGGACATTCTCCATTAGTAATGTATCTCCTTACCTTAAATAGTTGGAAGCCGGATAATTATGAGACATTTCAGACCAATTAATTAATCCATTACTTTTCGGTAAACGGCCGATGTAAGATAGCCGCTTTCGGGCGCAACATTTTTGAGCTGACGGAAAACTTCTTTAGCCCGTTCATTGTCATTCTGGCGAAAATATATGCAGCCCAAAAAGAAAAGGCTGTCGTCGTAGTACGCAGTATTGGTGAATTCTTTCAGATATTGAATATAATATTGTTCAGCCTGTTTCAATTCGCCACTTACATAATTAGTCCGGGCCAGATAATAAAGAGCTTCCCGATTAAGATAACTGCCGGTTCCCATACTTACGACCATACTGTAGTTGTTCACGGCACTTTTCCAATTGCGGGATAAGTAAGCTTTTCGCCCTGCATAATAATACTGTTCTTCCCTGTCTACATCATAATTACTACCCGCGGATGATAGCTCCTGGGGAGCCGGGTCAGCTTGTTTAAGCTCAAGCGCAGCCTTTGTCTGCGCCGGTACCACTACCGTCTGCCGGGCCGGTTTAATTACGGACGGAGGAGAAGCCTTGGAATCTGTGTCCCGATTGACATATACCGCGCTAGAAACTACTAGAAACACCAGCAAAGCACCGGAAGCAGCCCACACCAGATGCGAGTGTCCGCCTTGTTTCTGGCTAACCTCTTCAACCGGTATTATACCTATCCTTTCAATCGTTGGAAGTGAATCCATATACTCACGTAGGGCAGGGTTGGAACGGTCCAGTTCCAGGCCCTTCTGCCACATTTTAACGGCCTCGTCTCGATCTCCTCCCGCCAGGCAGCATAAACCCAAGAGCTGGTACAAAGCCACATGGCCATCCTGTTCCAGTAAAAGATTCTTGAGCATTTCTCCCGCCACTTGATAATTCTTCTTTTCCATTTCGGCTACTGCCCTTTGGTAGCGTTTTATCCAGAACTGATTCGAGGGACGGTTGTGGAGCTCCAGATTCTGAATGGCAGACTTGTGGTTGGGATTAATAATAAGGATATTCTGCCAACAGGCCACGGCTTTTTCATATTCCCCCAGCACCAGATAGCAGGAACCCAGAAGACTATCTACCTGTACCGTATCATCTTTTAGTTCACGGGCTTGAAGCAAAATTTTCACGGTCCTGGTTATATTATGCTGTTTTAAATTTGCAATTGCTGACTCATAGAGCTCCGTAAACTTATCTTCTCCACTGCCATTTGACATTTAATCACACCCTTGCAGATTTTTATATATACTTCCACCAGCAGCGGCAAATCTCCTTCCATAAATTGTAAATATTTTTGAAAGTGGTCTATCTGCGCACTCTCAGCAGACATTTTTAATAGTATGATAATAAAACCCCGTAAAGGAGATTGATGTGATGACTTATGCAAGCCGTTTTTTACGACTTGATGACCCGTTAATGGTGGGTCCGGATATTTTGAATGCCCAAACCTTATTGCAGGAAGCCGGCTTTAGCACCGGAACCCTGGATGGAGTATTCGATCCCCGTACCCATTCAGCCGTAATGGCTTTTCAACGTGCCCACCAATTGATAACTGACGGGATAATAGGCCCCATGACCTGGACCGCCCTCAATTCAGTCCAAACCAAAGTTCAAACCCTGGATTATACCCCATCCGGTAGTGCGACTACTATTTGTATAGACACCGGCCAAAGAATACTCTCCTTCTGTTCCCCCGGTTTCAAAAAAATCTATAAGGTAGCAGTAGGTAAGAAATCTACTCCAAGCCCATTAGGTGATTGGACAATTGTCCAAAAAACGGTTGATCCGGGCGGACCTTTTGGGGTCAGATGGATGCGGCTCAGCTGTCCCTGGGGAGGTTATGGCATACATGGCACCAATAATCCCAAATCTATCGGCAGAGCTGCCAGCCATGGATGTATAAGGCTGTATAATCAAGATGTGATAGAACTCTATAATATGGTAGCGATCGGTACGCCGGTAAGCATTATCAATAAATCTTATACCGGACGCATTTTAAGACGCGGGAATAAAGGCAGCGACGTTAAGAAGCTACAAGCAAGCCTGAAAAAACTGGGATACTATAAATATCGCACCGATGGGTATTATGGATCCGGGACCCGCCAAGCAGTAATTTCTTTTCAAACTGATCGGGGACTCTGTGTCGATGGTGTGGTGGGCGCCAAAACCTATGCCGCCCTGCAAAGTGCCCAGGACATTGCAACTCACAGCCAGGAACCATAACTTGTACGCTAATGCTTTGAGTGCTGCAAAATAAGCAACTACTATCAAAATTACTGTCAAGCCGTTCTCTAACCAGGGAAAAATAGTAACCACAAAAAATACAGGACCATTAAAAGTCCTGTATTGCTTGTTTCTGTAACTGGTCGGGGCGACAGGATTCGAACCTGCGACTTTCTGGTCCCAAACCAGACGCGCTACCAAGCTGCGCTACGCCCCGAAGCGAATATATAATAACATTTTGCAAGGGTTTATGTCAATTTCAAGTCGAGAAGAGTGTTTTATTTATTAGCAGCTGTCGCCTGCAATTCATCCATGGAAGTTCCGATTTGTATGATTTTTTCATGAAAAGATATGCAATTTCTTCCGGCTTTTTTAGCACGGTACAGTGCTTCATCCACAGTTTTATAAAGGTCGATCAACAAATCATCCGGCTGCGGCATGCTCGTTGCGATACCTATGCTTACGGATAAGAAATCGCAGGGATCGTTTTCCGACGTCGTTTTGACTTTCAAATCAATAATGGATGAAGAAAGGACTTGCGCCATTTCCAATAAATGCTCATCGTTTATATCCGACAGAAAAATTAAGAATTCATCTCCGCCAATACGGCTTATAATATCGGTTTCCCGCCTGAAACAGCTTTTTATGCTGTCTGCTACCTGCTTTAAGATATTGTCGCCCTCCAAGTGTCCCAATGTGTCATTATAGCTTTTGAAGTAATCGATATCCGCTAATATGACGCCGACATTCTTTTTATCTCGCTTACAAAAGGCCCAGGCCGTTCCTACCGCCTGCTCTAAGCCATTGCGGTTAAGAAGCTGCGTTAATCTGTCCTTTGTTGCTTCAGTTTCCAGGCGTTTGATTTTGTTTTTTTCATTAGTAAATGAACGAATAATTGCTTGGGCAGTTTTACTTGATATGAAAATCGTCCCGGCATTTATCAGGAGAAGAATCAAAAACAGTTCAAAGCGTATTTGCTTCAAAACAAACAGTGCTGCCGTGATGCTTGTTGCCGTAAGAAGCAATAATAATGAGCCTCGGAATGAGAGCACGAAAACCGCGTTGCATAACAAAAGGACCACAGAACAGAATGCAGACAATCGGACAGGCAACGCTTCCCCTCCAGCCGCCATGGAAAAAACTAATATACCAATAAATACGACAATAACAATGGCCAATCCAGCCCGTTGTCTATTGTAAAATTTTATTTTGTCTTCTACTTGCTGACTTACCTGGTTTTCATTATCTGCCATGATGTATAAACTCCAGTTTACCATTTCATTCTCTGTTAAGAAAAGCGGTTTGCGTATGCAGACCGCTCTACTTGGTGTCCATAATAAGCATTTGTGACAAGGATAGTTGACTAATCTGGCCTATAAATAAACAAATAACATATTTCATTCGACTATAACATATATTAATTGATTATTTCAAGTTAATAAGCGTATATTTTTGGCATATTAGGCCCAAAATATCAATTATGATATATTGGGTGGTGATGATAGTGTCCAAATGTGAGCAGTTTGTTCGTGAACGAATAACACAGCTAAGATTGCAGAAAGGCATATCGGAATACCAGCTAAGTTATGATTTAGGCCATAGCAGAAGCTATATTTACAATATTACGTCTGGGAAATCACTCCCGCCATTATCGCAGTTTTTTGCAATCTGCGAATACTTTGATATTACCCCTTCAGAGTTTTTTGATGATAAACTCGCCAATCCTCAGTTAATTCATAAAGCTGTAGAAGGCTTAAAGAATCTCGATGATAGCGATGTGCTTATGATACTGAATTTTATCAACCGGTTAAGTAAGGCATAAGAGGACAAATTTGCACCTTCCCGCCGAAACGTCAACACAGCAAGATACCCACAATATAGATTAGGTTCCTTTTAAACCGAAAAAAAATATAGTATATATCATAAATATGTGTACTTGACTAATGCCACATATGCACTATTACTATCTTAGCGTCAATAAAAGAAGGAAGATTATAACGGAAAAAGAAAAAATGCTTTCAGGCGAATTGCTTATTTAAAAGAGCTGTTGCGTTCAACCGTTGAAAACATCTGGATAGAGCCGATTTTTCACTGTGATTACGACAGCGACATTTTTGTGGGAGAGAGCTTTTACGCGAATTACGACTGCATCATCATTGACATTTGCCATAAATGAGCGTGTTTATTAAAATATACCTATGAAAGGGGCACTGAACTGTGAGTACGAAAAGCTGTGTTCCAACAGGAATCAGTATTAAAGATACCGGATTTGGGTACACCTTGTCCCTGATCGGCGGGAAATATAAAATGATTATATTGTATTGCATCGCAGAGCATAAGGTGATACGGCATAATGAGTTGAAACGATGCTTAGGCACTATTTCCTTCAAAACCTTGAGCATTATGCTGAAGGAACTGGAAAAAGATGGGCTGATTGAGCGCACAGAATACCCTCAGATACCGCCGAAAGTTGAATACTCTTTATCAGAGCGCGGTATCTCTTTGATCCCCGTGCTGGATACCATGTGCCGGTGGGGAGAAGAAAACAGAAGATAGTAAAAGCCCGCCAATCTTGGTAATGGCATCTATGCCCATACCCCAATGTGATGAGCATAGATGCGTTTGTCCTGTTTGTCTGGAACGCAACATTGCTTTTTCTATCAATTCTTTGCGTAAATCTGCTCTATAGCTTGCTTAAAAAACTCAGATATTCTTGGGCACTTTTATCAATCGTCTCTGCGGACGGCTCTTCTTCAGCCCCATAGAAAGCGAAGAAGGATTTGTAATTTGCCTGTGTGTAAAGGAAGGTCGTTTGAAACGGAGCCAATAATTGTTCCAGCGTAATATGATAGCGGCCGGTTTCGCTGTAATCTTCCTCTTTGATCCCGGCGGTTACCGCAAGAGCCACCGTACGGTTCGTAAATTCGCCTCCGTCGTAGTCAAATGCCCAGCCGAACAATACAACCTCGTCCAGCCATTTCTTCAATAAAGGAGGGCAGTTAAACCATTGAACCGGGAATTGCAGGATCAGGGTTCCATGTGCTTCCACGAGTTTTTGCTCTGCTTTAACATCAATTTTTTCATCCGGATAAACGGTATATAACTCATGAACCGTATAATGATCCGGATGCTTTTTCAGTTCTTCTATCCAGCGTTTATTGATTTTGCTTTTCTCAATGTTGGGATGTGCAACAATGACAAGTGTTTTCATAACGTAACTCCTTTCCGAAACCAATGATTGCAGTTTCTGGGTTCAGTATAGGATCGCTATGGCATTAAATCAAGTATGCACATTTATGTTAGGTACTGTACTAAAGGTTAGTATAGTATGAAAATCTTTACACTTTTCAAATGCTGTCGTGTCCTGAAAAGTGCCATACACCCAAACAGAGAATGCCGGGGTTGGCTTATTGCTCCAAGCACAACACAGATGCGGAACGGACGTCCTGTCCGGCCTCGTCATAGGCCGGAGCAGAATGTCCGTTCCTGTATCTGCTCAGTTCATTCGAGATTTACCAAGCCAGGTTGAATCCACAAATGCGTCCGGATAGGTCAGACAGTAGTCGATGAGTTCCCGTCGCGTCCCAGCTTTGCCTCCCACTCAGCCTGTCTGAACCCTATCAGCACGAAGTCGCCGCCAACCAGGATCGGACGCTTGACCAGCATTCCGTCGGTGGCAAGCAGCGCAAATTGTTCGTTTTCGCTCATGGACGGCAGCCTGGAGGAGAGTCCCAGCGCCTTGTACCGGAGACCGCTGGTGTTGAAAAGACGCTTCAGCGGAAGGCCGCTCTTTTCGTGCCATGCCCGCAGCTCGGCCTCGGCAGGATTGTCCAGTTTTATGTCACGGAAGTCGTATTTCAAGTCTCTCGCGTCGAGAAACTCCCGTGCCCTCTGGCAGGTAGTGCACTTAGGATAGCAGACAAATAGCATATTACCGCCTCATTTCATCCTGTTTTGGCATCAGTATAGCATGGAACGGCAGGAAAACATAGCACGGCAATGGATACCACCGCCGTGCTATTTCTTATTTTCTATCCGTCCGCCTGAATATTACGCGCCACAGAGGACACCTGTACGCTTCTTAAAACCGTCAGTTTGCGGAGAGAAGCCTCTCGTGATTTAACATAGATTCGCCCATCAAAACCGCTGATTCAGGCTATAGATATGAATGGGTAACGTGTCCTCCATTTCTAGGATACACAATATCGTTGGATGCAGTACCTTCATTAGAAAATTTAGCACCGAAATTATAGGCTATTAAAGAAAGAATAAACTGGTTGAGACTAACTCCTTCCCTTTCTGCCTCTTCGACTAGTTGCCGGTGTAAAGTCTTAGGAGTTCTCAGAGTAAATTTGCCACTATATTCAGAATCAATGTAAATACGTGGATGGGGAATTTCTTTACCTTCTTCACGAGCAATTTCCAACCATGTTTCAACAACATCTTTTAAACTTTCAAGAGCTTCATCGGGGGTATTTCCATCAGCTATGCATCCCTTTAATTCCGGTACCTCTGCTAACCATCCCCCACCATCTTCTTCTGATAAGCAAATCAAACTTACGCTATAGCCAAACAGTTCATTCCTATTCACCGTTAAGCGCCTCCTTTATTTCATCTATCATATCTAAAGCACGACGGGCATATATTGCCTTTATCGGCTTTTCTTTAGGAATCTCAAGAACCCAATCTACCGCTGAATGGGTATATTTATAATGGCTAGAACCCCTGCTTCTCTGTGTCACTTTACACCCGAAGTGTTTCAATAAGTTATCTATATCTTCAAAAGGAACATCCTTTGGATTATGCTTAATCGATGCTATTAGTTTTTCACGTTTGCTCAATTACTTGCTCCTCCATATAATATATTATTTCCTATGCACCATATATGATACCACTTCTATAATGTTTTTTAAAATATTTTTTAAAAATAAAAATTTAAGAATGAGGGCTCAAGAGATAAGGATCGTCACCTTTCAACTTTTTTGCCCCTTCCATCTAGTAGATTCACCAAGATTAAATCTTGTTACTATGCCTGTAAGCCAGGAGTAAACGTCTCGGTCAAGCAGTTTATCCGGTGGCTTTATATTTTTTAAGATACTGGAAGGCAAATTGGGGAAAGAAAAAGCCGGGAGACCCCGGCTAAGAAATACTATGGTCATTTATGAGTTATTACTTACTACTGGGAAACGAAAATACTTGGCCTCTTTTATTGCCTACTTCGCCACCTTCGCTTTTCCCAAGATATCTGTACAAAGTGTCTTCTACGATTTGATGAGCTATGTGATTATCAAATGCTACCGTCTTAACATTAACTGGTATACCATAGATCATTTCAGCCAATTGACGCAACAATCTTGGTTTTTCAATAGGTATTTCAATCGGCTCCTTTTTTCTCCAACCATTTTTGCCAACTTGCTGAAATAGATATTTATACTGCCGTTTTGTTATAATGTTAAGTCGTTCCGAACGCAAAATTAAATGCTGAATTGAAACTCCCCACCGTGCCTTCAATATTCCATAATCAGAAAGTTTTATGGGAGGGTTTAATTCTTCTCTCAGCGAACTCTCCGGAACCATAAACTCTCCCGCAAAACTAAAGGCATCAGATTCTAAATCACTGTGATTGTTATAATATCCAGCACCATGAAGAACTAAATGTCCTAATTCATGAGCGAGGCTCAAACGTATTCTTTCTCCAGACCATCCGTCTGTTATTGCGATTACTGGCGTTGACCCTATCCAAAAGGAGAAAGCATCAATTTCAGAAGACTGTGGTATAGACAATATTACTGCTCCGGCCTTTTCAATGGTACTGGTTAAATGTTCAATAGGTTTATCAGGAGATAATCCAAGTAGGGACCGGGTGAGTTTTGCAGCTTCAGATGGCTCTTCGTTCGGTAATTTAGGAATTTTTACTGGTATCGGTTTTATATGTCTAAAAAGAGAGTTAGTTAATTCGCATAAAGTCTGAGCATATCTATAAAGTTGGTTTCTTTCCCTAACAGTAACGCTCCTTTTGCCTCGGAACAATAACGACCCCAAAGGGACATCAATTATAGGTTCCTGTTTAAAAAAAGACACAGGAAAACCAGTTAAAAATGATAATTGATTTAATATGTTGTCCGTAGGCATTATCCGGCCACTTTCCATTAGTGCAATGGCGGCTTGAGTAACCTCCAGTTTCTGTGCAAGTTCAGTTTGGTTGTATCCTATAAGTTCCCTAACTTGTTTGATCCTCTCGCCGCGTATTATCTGTTCCATCATTTGCATCCTCCCTGTTTTCGTCCTCCCCAAGGGGCAGGTCAAAATCTTTTATATGAGATTCTGGCCGTGTTTGTTTGAAGGCCGGATGCTCAAGTGGAATATTCCACTCTGCCTTAATTGGCACTTCAGGAGAAGAATCATCATAGGGCTTTACTAAGCGTACTCCTTCAATATTATATTCATTATCAACATCCCATATTAGAGCAAGATTATCTGGTTTTTCAGAAAACAATTCAGGAAACAAGTCTCCGAGCTCTTGATGTATCTGCTTAAGAAAATCATATTTTATTTTGGATGCGCCTGGGTTTGGGAGTTCTGCACCTGTTTCCTTCCATATTCGTAAGTGGTGTCCCCGGTATGTAACGGATAGTCCGTTGGATGGAATATTATGTATTATTAATTCTGGAACTTTCCAATTGTTTTCGTTTAAATATGTCTTGGCGTTATATCGAAAAATATTATGGGCTAACGCCGCGTTGACAGTAGATTCCCTGAGCTCAAAATACTCTTGAACTGATTGTGTACCAACTTCAATAGCTTCCCATACTAGCGCGATCAAGTCATTGAGGGCGCTCACAGTTGTTTCGCAGTTACCCAATATCACCAACTCCTTTTTGTACTTTTGCTACTTATAATATAAGCACCAAAAGTACAAAAATCAAGACTTGTTTTTCAATTATCCTTTCTCAGCATCTTCTATGTGTTTCGAATTCAAAAAAATTCAGTGTCATTCATAATAATCAGCATACTCAGGTCCATTTTTTACTAACATAATATTGCTATTTCTCATTACTCGCCATCCATTGGGACTAGCTTTCATATCAGGCTGAGGCAATCCAGATCATCCCCCAGATCGCCGTCACATGTTATGTGCAAATGTTTGTTGCCATTAGCGTCAACACTAATATAAGCCCCGCCGATATCCCGATGTTCTACCGCTTCGAACAACTGCTTCAATTCCATATTAGAGCCGTCGTCCAGGATTATCTTTATTATTTCGCCGTGATTGTTTCGAACTATCTCTGTTATTGATTGCAAGATTAATCCCCCAGTTTTTTAGGTATAGTATGGGATGTTAATAAAAAATTGATGCATGATCATGATAAGGGAAATTGCTCTTTAGACTCTGGGCAAGCTCAACCTGGTCCAGAGTCTAATCCAATTGAACATTGGTATCGGGATATCACTCGTTCATATGCGGCAACATTACCAACCGTCTGGATTTGATCTCTGGAATCAATGTAGATGTTCTCTCGGTTGATTATAAAGTTCCTCTGGTCAAGGTCAGCGGAACCGTCGGATCCCAAATCGCTTTCGCGGGAAACATGAATTCGTTCGGAGTCATGCAGAATGCCAGTCCGGAAGAGGTTGCGGAGATAATGCGCGCAATCCGTAACGATGTGGCCCAGTGCCATCAGTTCGAGTGGATAAGCCATATATTCTATTCATCAATATCAATGCTGAAGAAAGCGGACTGGTCCGAATATAAAGTGGACCAGTCCGCCTAATCTTGCCATTTGTTGGGCTTGGAAGAATATGTTATAATTAAGTTTAAAGCATTGTTCTTACTTTGATCCGCTTTAGGTAGCAGCCTATATTGGGTTACACTGGTTGGGACAATGCTTTTTACTGTGCTACTGCGGTAATGGTTACATTGGCGATGTAGTTTCCATTTTCGGCGGTACCCGGGAAATTGACCCGCAGGTCAAACGTATGTGCGTCTCCCTCCACAGTAGCTGTAGCGGCACCAGCTAACATGTTCTTGGCACCAGTCGAGGCGATGGTATAATTACCGACCGAATGTTCCTTGAACTCCAGCACTGAGGCTGGTGCGGTCTTGCCTGCCGCAGTAAAGCCTGCACCTGTTAATGTAAGCTGATAAGAACCGTTACCACTGGTAGTAGAGGTCAAGGTTTGGGGTGCTGAAGCCAGCCCCGGCTGTACATCGTCAAAAGTTAAGGCGTTGCTGTCAAGAGCCAGGTTTAATGTGGATAAGACATTAGCGGTAATCTGGAGAGGGGCCGCAGTTGCAATCCCTATACCGGATACCAGTATTCCCAGTGTTAAGAGAATAACAATGGTTTTTTTCAAGCTATGCTCACCTCCTTTCCTACAAGTATTACTCTAAAAATTATTATTTTGCAGCTTTTCCATTTCCACCAAACGCTTTTGTAGCTTGCGGATATAAAGAACAACCGCCAAAATAATCGCGATAATAACCGCCGCTGTGCCTACCAAAGTAAGCAATGGCACTACCATAAAGGAAAAATCGCGTTTCTCAAAATTGATGCCGTCATAGGTCAATTTTATTTGGCCTTTAAAATAACCTATAAGGGGCGCTTCCTTCCAATTGATCTCCATTTCCTTTTCAGTGCCGGGCAGAATGTTGAATAAAGGCACAGTGAGCTGCGTTTTCTGGTTTCTTATCAAATCGGTAATTTCAATAGTACCACGCACTTCCAGGTGGACATTGCCGGTATTAGCCGCGGCAACCGTAAAAGTCGGCTGGTTAAAATGCCAATAGCCGGTGCCCGCCTTATCAATGCGCCAGTCTCTGGTCAGATTAAGGTTTCCTGCAGTATCGGTAACCTTGACGTAAACAATGGAACGAACCTCCGACACAATATTGATTTTGGCGCCCTCCCCCTGCCGGGCGGCCGCCGGTATAAACTTGGCGCTGAAATAGGTTACCTGTTCACCCATTTCTGCATTTTCAGGTACATCGAATCTCACCCTTATGTCACCTTTTTGGCCGGGATCTAGTTTTTCCGGGGCACTGATAATAGTCGCCCAGGTCATAGGCGACCAAGCGGCATCAGGGTTTTCCACTTTATTCCACTGGTTATCTGTGATCCGGTAATCCTGCACATATGGTTCCAAGCCAAATGTTTCGTCGGTTTTATTCTGCACCCCAAACACCTGTTCAAAGCTTTCTCCCGGTCTGACTGTTCTATCCACGATTGACGGCCCCAGCCCTACTCCGTTTATCTCCACCGCCCCGACATATGATGGGAATATCAGCCATGCCAGCAGCATAAGAGGCAGCGAAAAAAGCCTTGCTATTCGGAAAATTTCCATATAATGCTCCTTATGAATACTTGACCAAATTTACTGGCCCAATGTTAATTAAAAATAAAAAAACCAAACCTGAAGATTCATTACTCAGGTTTGGTAACATTAATCACCCAAGGCAACCCGGCTGCCATAGAATCGTTCTTTATGATCCGTAAGGCCCGTAGTTTTGCGTCCTTTCCTTTCGGAAAAAGTTTGCCATTATTATATTCAAATTGAATTATATAGTATATTTTGCTTATTTACAATAGCTTATTCACGACTTATGGCTCATGATTTATCATGACTTTTGTCCCGTTATGTTTCTAACACCCGCCTGCCTCCAAGAAGATTAAAAGCCTATATCCTACAGCAAAATATATGCCCCGACAATGACAATGTGATTAGAGATGGCACCGTGGTATAATGCCAATAGCGGGGAGGTGCATAAAAATTGTTGGGTTGGAAGGTATACGGCAAGACAGTTAAAGAACTGCGTAAAAATCAAGGTTTGACCGCTCAGGAACTGGCCCGGCGAGTAAAGGTTAATACTTCACTGATTCTGCGCATCGACGAAATGAAGTTAAAGGATGTACCCGACCCTCTGAGAACTCGAATCACCCCGGTGTTAAAGGGAGAGGATACCGATAAAATACCCTGGCTTTGAAGAGGTGTTAACACCCCCTCATTTTTTCATTAAGCTGGCGCGGGTAATTGCATCATTACCAAACCTTTCCCGCAATAGGTCAATGGTCTTATCGATCAGCAGGTTTTCCTCTGTTTCACCAGTTTCAAAAATACTTCCCTGCACCAGTTCCCGGGGATAATCCAGCTCAACCTGCAGCCCTATAAGCCTTACCTTGCCCGGATGAGTTTCCCGCAGGAGGCTCACCGCCGTATCATAAATATCAAGGTCGGAAAAAATCGATGGGGTCATGGTCCTGCTTCTGGTTACGGTTTTAAAGTCATGATAGCGCACCTTAATAGTAACCGACCTGGCTTTTAAAGCGGCAGTTCTAAGTTTCTGTCCCAGATACTCGGAAAATTGCAGCAAGGCCTTTTCCAGTTGTTCCGGCTCAAGTACATCCTGCTCAAAAGTGATTTCGCGTCCCATGGAACGCGCTGTTCTGGCAGTGTCCAGCGGCCGCAGGTCAATACCGCAGGCCATGTCCAGAATAGCCCGGGCCGATGAACCCAACCGTTTTTCGAGCAATTCCAGGGGTACCTGTCTGACCTCACCTATAGTGTTTATCCCCATGTGCTCAAAAACCTGACGGGTTTTTTTACCCACTCCCCATAAACAGGAAACCGGCAACGGATCCAAAACTGACCGGGCATCCTGCCTGGTTATTACCTTGAATCCGTCCGGCTTTCCCAGTTCACTGGCCAGTTTAGCCAGAAATTTGTTATAGGAAATTCCGGTGGAAATAGTCAAACCGACTTCTGTCAGCACACGTTCTTTTATAGTACGGGCTATGGCTTCCGACGGTCCGAAAAGTGAAGTGCAACCCTTAACATCAAGAAAAGCTTCATCTATCGAGAGTGGTTCCATCAGCGGTGTGTAATCCGATAGTATCTTAAACACCTGCCGGGAAGCCTCCTGGTACCTTTTCATATCCACCGGCAAAAAAACTCCCTGAGGGCATAGCTTTAAAGCCTGGGAAGCCGGCATGGCTGATTTCACACCATAACGGCGGGCCTCATAAGAACAGGTTGAAACCACGCCCCGGGATTGAGGAGTACCGCCCACGATGACCGGTTTTCCCCGCAATGCGGGATTATCCCTCTGCTCGACCGATGCGAAAAAAGCATCCAGATCACAATGAATAATATACATTTCAGAATCTACATACATTGTCCTTCCCCCGTCAACAGCCGTAACAGCCCCCATGAAAATGATCGTATTATGTCATCCTGAGCAAAGCGAAGGATCTTAAATATGTAACAGAGTGAGAGATCCTTCACTTTAGTTCAGGATGACAGCAGCATTTCTAGTTAATCCCCCTGTTTCAACACCTCTACCATATCTACCCGCTTTAACCCGCGTGCGGTCAACTTAAAAGCCAGGTATACAAATACTATTCCCAGCAAGGCAGCATAAAAATAGGTGCGGGGATAAATGATCACAGGCAATGTATACAAGTCGGTGCTGACCGATTTAACATAGGCTTCAGCCATCAGCCGCCCAAACGGAAGTCCCAGAATAATACCAGGTACCGTCTGCAAAATACTTTCATTAAAAAGCAGCCCGGAGACCTCTTTTAGACTAAACCCGATTACCTGCAAGGATGCCATTTCCCGCCTGCGTTCAACCAGACTTATAACGGCAGAACTATACACGATGGCAAATCCCAGCATCATCGCAAAAAGCACCATGGTTGAAACGGAATAAGCCAGACTTTCAAGATTCTTATTAAAATTATCCAGCTCTTTTTGCCGGCTCTGAACCGATGCTACTCCCAGATAACGATTAATTTCCTTTTCCACTGCTGCAGTTTGTCCAGGTACAACCTTAATCATGGCCCCTGATACAATATTGGCTTCATTCAGGAGCCGGTTGGCCTGTTTCAGGCTGATATAGCTGCCTCCTCCAATCAACTGGCGGGTTAAGCCCCTTATCTTAAGATTATCCCAATGGGCAGGTCCCTGGGGCAATAAAGTCTCTACCTCCACCATATCGCCGACCTTAAGGCCCAGTTTATTAGCCGTCCTCTCATTTAAAATTATACCATCCGCCGGCAGAGCAACTGTTTTATCTTCGGTACCGCTGATTTTGCGCAAGGTCAAATCCGGCGGATAACCGGTTAACAATTCTTCTTCCGTCCTCCCCTGCCAATGCAGCCTTACCGGTAATTCCAGCATCGGTTCAAGAAATTGTACACCATCAAGACTTGCCAGAGTATTCAGTTCACTCGATTTTTGCAATTCGTTGAAATGGACCAGAAGATCGTAACTTTGTTCCTCATGGTAATGCTTTTGTAAAATATAATCGATAGCGTCATTAGTAAAGAAAGCAATAACAAGAAGGGCGACCGCAAACATGACCCCAAACAGAGTTACCAGCAAACGCCCCCGATTGCGGTTCACGCTGCGAATACTCATTTTCCATCCCGGTTTCAAGAAATTCCATAGTGCAGGCCAGTGCTCCAGCAAGCTTCGCCCGGAGGAAAGAGGGGGTTCCGGTCTCATGGCCTCCGCCGGATTGACCGCCGCTGCCTGACGTGAAGCCGATAGCCCGGCAATAACCCCGGTACCGATACTCATAAGAAAGCCGTTAAAAATGGTCTGAAAATTATATACCGCTACCCCGCCGGGCAAATTAAAGTATTGGGCATAAGTAGCAGAAATAGCTCCGGATAAGAGAAGACCGCAGACAGTACCGGCCATTGCGCCGGCCAACCCGACAATAACACCATAAAAAGTATAATGCAGCATAACCTGGCGATTGCTGTAGCCCAGGGCCTTTAAAATACCGATCTGCGTGCGCTGGGCTCTGATCATACGTCTTAAAATAACAAATTGAATTCCTGCCGCAATAAGCATAAACATCATGGGCAGAACGGTGGTAATTGAACGCAGCCCATCCAATTCAGCCTCCAGGAAGACATGACTGGTCTGGTCTTTGCGTGGATACGAGGCCAGATTTCCGTATGGCGATAGGATATCCTTTATCTTCTCAACCGTTTCTTCCGGTCTGGCTCCGGGTGTGAACTGAATCAATACCTGATTTACCTGTCCCCTCATGCCGAGGACCGATTCTATCTGCTCCCCCTCCACCATAAAGATGCCAAATGTCTTGGGGTCCGGCATCAGAGTAGCACTGTCTTTGACCGTATAGACAAACTCGGGACTGATAGCAGTACCGATTACATTAAGCCCCACTTTCCTTTGCTGGGCAATTATGTTAACCTTAGAACCCGGCTTGAGGTTATTGGCGGCGGCATATTGGGGATCGAGCAGGACTTCTATGCCATTATCCTGCCCGTTCGGACTAAAATTGCGTCCCTGAAGCAATGACAGGCAGTTCAGGTTGTCTTCGGTTGAACGGGAATAGGTTATCAAACGCGCCGAAGCACGGTCATCCCCATCTTTTAGAACCGGCAGGTCCAACATTATCCTGCCGACAGCCTTTTTAACCCCCGCCACTTCTTGCACCTGTTTAACCACCCCGCGCGGGGCTTTAACCACCTGAAAATAGTAGTCGGCGAACTGATTCTCACGATAGAAATTTTCCTGCGAGGTGCGCATGTTATAATAGCTGGTACTCATGGACAGATAAACGGTTACTCCAACCATGATCACCGATGCGGCAGCCAGAAATTGTCCCTTGTTGCGCAGAATCTGACGCAGCAGCTTTATGTTCAGGATACCCATTACCACTCAATCCTTTCCGGCGCCAACGGGTTAGGATTATCAGTTATACTGGCTACTTCACCGCTGCGCATGCGTACCACCCGATGTCCCATGGCAGCGATAGCAGTATTGTGAGTTATCAGCAGCACCGTGCAGCCTCTTTCCCGATTTATGCGGTCCAACACCCCCAGTATAAGCTTGCCGGTAGTAAAATCAAGCGCACCGGTTGGTTCATCACAGAGTAGAAGGCGGGGATTTTTAACCAATGCACGGGCAATCGACACCCTCTGTTGTTCGCCGCCGCTCATCTGGGACGGAAAATGCCGGCCCCGGTCGGCAAGCCCCACCTCCTCCAGGCACGACTCGACCAATAGTGGTTTTTTAACCAGGGTTGCAGCTAGTTCTACATTTTCCCGTGCAGTCAAATCAGTCATAAGATTATAAAATTGAAATACAAAACCGACTTCCCGACGTCTATATGCCGTCAGTTGGTCGGCTGTAAAGGTCTGTATATTCTCCTTTTCATACTCTACCAATCCACTGCTGGCGCGATCCATACCACCGACAATGTTAAGCAAGGTGCTTTTTCCCGACCCGCTCGGCCCCAGAATTACCAGAAACTCACCCCGGTAAATGTCAAAGGTCGTGGATTTGAGAGCTTCAACCTTAACTTCACCCATATCATAGGTTTTTGTCACGTTTTCCAATCTCAGAAGAACTTCTTTTTCCATATACGACCTTCCTTTCCTGAATAAAAAGGCCAGGCTCTTTTCTATATTTAATACTTTTTTAACGCTTACCAGTTTTCGCTGGTACATTTTCTTAATCTCATCCGGATCATAAAAAAATTCCATGATACGTGATTATTATGCCATACCCCTCTTATCTCTGACAATCCCCTTCAAAACAGAGACTCTGTCGCAATTATAGTTTTACGCTCCTGCGTTAATGACAGATATTTTACCATCCCTCGTAATACATATTAAAAGGTGTTCAAGAGGTATAGGTGTCATCTATTGCCATTAATAAATTCAAAAGGAGTGTAACCTATGAACAGAAAAAAGAACCGTTTTACGGCTGTGCTGCTGGCCTTGCTGCTATTGATTCTCGTCCCGGCCTCCGCACCAGCCGCCACTAGTGGCTCGGCAATTTCACTGGAGCAGGCTATCCAGACCGTTAAGCAAAACTTCTCCATCCCAGTCGAGTTCTCTAAATTAACATCTGGTTTTAACAGCAATGCCAATGATCAAAGCTGGTCTCTGAACTGGAGCGATCCCCAAGGCAAAAACGGAAGTTTTTCAGCTCAGGTCGATGCCAAAAATGGCGAGATTATTTCCATGTATTCATGGAAGCCCGACAATGAACAAGCTGTAAAAGTACCAATGGTATCTGTTAATGAAGCCCGTCAGAAAGGCAATACTATGTTAAAACAGCTGGTACCCAGCCGCGCCGCCTCTCTGCAGTTAATCCCTGACAAGCAATTGATACCTCTAAGCAGCTATGGTTCTTTAATTTATACCGTGCGCTGGCAGCGGGTGATAAACAACATCCCCGTGGAAAACGACGGAGCCTATATGGAAATAAACCTGGCCAACGGAGAAATCACTGGTTATAACCTTAACTGGAGCAATCTTCCCGTACCTGACTCCAGTGGAGTAATATCCGCGGAAAAAGCACGTCAGAGTTTTGTAAATAATAAAATGCTAAAGATGCAATATATGCAACCCTCAGTAGCTGTGCCTCTAAAGAGCAATTCCGAACAACAGCCTATCCTGGTCTATGGTATTATGCACCCTTCCAACGGAATAATTGATGCCAAAAGCGGAACCCCTTTGGTGCTTGACAATCGACACCGGATTGAAGGTGGTATGGGTGCATCTGACAGAGCCAGCAATCAATCTAAAATGGCATCTCCAGCTCCATTGACACCGGAAGAAACCAAGGAAATAAAGCAAATTGCCAACCTGCTTACCCAGGACCAGGCTGCGGCGGCGGCAGCAAAATATCTGGACATACCGGCAAGTTTGACTCTGAAATCTTCCACTCTGGAGGTCGATTGGCAAAACCCTGATGTAAGAATGTGGAATCTCAATTGGGATTCTTCTTCAGGCTCATCATCACCATCAAGCCTGTACGCGAGAGTTAATGCTTCAACCGGTGAACTATATAGTTTTTATCTTAATCGTCCCTCCACTGATAAAAAATCTGCTGCTTTGACCCCAAATGAGGCCCGGCAAGTAGCAGATACTTTCCTGAGAAAAGTCCATCCCCAGCGCTTTCAGCAGGTGATCTATGATGAACTGAACGAACGGATGGAACAAAATGCCGGCGATTTCCGATTAAGCTACCAGCGGGTGGTTAACGGTATCCCCTGTCCTTTTAACGGTATGGATATAAGTATCGACCGTACCAGTAAAGAGGTATGCTCCTTTAACCTTAACTGGTCTGCAAAGACTTTTCCTACAACTGCCAATACTATGAGCATAGATAAAGCCAATGAAATATTCCTGAATGGAGCGCCCTTGACTCTCACTTATTCCCTGGTCTACAGTTCTGACAGCGGTCCCAGCGAGATGCGTCTGGTTTATAAACCTCAAACTCCCCCGGGCCAGCCTCAATCCAATATTATCGATGCACATAACGGCAACTGGCTGGACTATAAAGGCGAACCGGTCAAAGATGAAGCCCAGGCCAACCATTTCACCGATATAGCAGGCCATTTTGGTGAAGAAGAAATTAAGCTTCTGGGCCAGGCCGGATTATTCACTGAATATGGCAAGGAATTTCATCCGGATGAAAATATTACCCTTATATCCATGCTGCGGGCCATGTTAGGCACCCGGGAAGGAAATCAGGCAGCATATAACCTGACCGATGAACAAATGATGGAGAGAGCAGTTGAGTTGCACTGGCTCCCGGATACCAAAACTCCTCCGGTCACTATCGTAACCAGAGATCTGCTTGCGCGCCTGATGGTCCGTTATCTGGATATAGAGTTCCTTACTAAATATCCCTCGGATATGTATCGGCTGCCTTTTAAGGATGCTGATTCTCTTCCCAACGACCTTAAATCATATGCCGCACTTACCCGCGGAACCGGTCTAATAGTTGGCGATGGTATAAACTTTGACCCTGCTCACAAAGTAACCCGCGCTGAAGCCGCTGTAGGTCTGGTACGCCTGCTTAAAGTTAAATAAGAGGCAAGGCGACGGACTTTGACTCCGTCATGTGTAGGTTCAACTCCTGCCACCCCAGCCATTTTAAAAAAATGATCATTAGCTCAGTCGGCAGAGTACCTGACTTTTAATCAGGGTGTCCGGCGTTCGAGTCGCGGATGACCCATCATTTTGAAAATAAAAACCCTTCGAACTTCGGAGGGTTTTTATATGCACAAAAAGGTTACCTTTTTTATTATTTTGGTGGCAAACAGGTGTCAGCAGTCTTTTACCTCCACTTAAGGGACAGAACGAAACGTCCCCAACTTCTCCTTTATCCCCCCTTTTTCCGATTTATCCGTGTATTATTTTGGGTATGCATTTACTGCATATCCATAAAGCCTTTCCTTGTTTTTTTACCGCCAGTAAGTAGGCATCCTTTTCGGTTATACCACACCAATTGCAGGTTTGCGGTATATAATTCATGTTATCTCTTTCCTTTGCTTTTTGTTTTACTTCCTCCTCCGAAAACTCCGACGCTTCCCTGACCTCCAGAGACAAAGCTCCGGTGGGACAAACACCCAGGCAAACCCCGGCTCCATCACACATTTCTTCTTTTATTACCCGAGCTTTGCCATTAACCAGCTCCAGAGCTCCTTCCGCACACGGATTAATGCAAACCCCGCAGCCGTTGCATAACTTTTCATCAATTTTTACGATAGTACGTTTTGGCATATCTTATATCTTCCCTTCTATAAAATCTCTTCCCTATTAATAGTATTGTTATTTAAAAGTTAATTACAGATATTATATATTTTAAAATTTTCCGGTATACTTTTTCTGATTTTAGTATATAATAGTAAATGCTCTTTTTTTAGAGTTGATTTGATCTTACTTCTTGCCCGGAAAAATTAAGTTAAATTCGGTGTTGAAATGCCCGGGCAAAAGGTGTTATAATACTTTTTGCGGGCGGGTGTAGCTCAATGGTAGAGCCCCAGCCTTCCAAGCTGGTCGCGAGGGTCCGATTCCCTTCACCCGCTCCATTTTTATGTCCCTGTAGCTCAGCTGGATAGAGCAACGGACTTCTAATCCGTAGGTCGGGGGTTCGAATCCCTCCGGGGACGCCATTTATTTTACGAACTACGCATATGTGGTGGGTGTAGCTCAGTTGGCTAGAGCACCAGATTGTGGCTCTGGGGGTCGTGGGTTCAAGTCCCATCATCCACCCCAAAATAAATATTCTTGACAGTGACCGTGGAAACGTAGTATAGTCTTTACCGTTGGGGTGTAGCCAAGCGGTAAGGCAACGGACTTTGACTCCGTCATGCGTAGGTTCAAATCCTGCCACCCCAGCCATTTTAGTTAATCCTGGGCCATTAGCTCAGTCGGCAGAGCACCTGACTTTTAATCAGGGTGTCCGGCGTTCGAGTCGCCGATGGCCCACCATTTTAAATACAGAAGCCTCCGATGTTCGGAGGCTTTTTTTGTGCACTTTTTTAAGGCAAAAATAAATCAAATTTAAGGTTATTTAATGGCTTTTAAGGGGTATTATTTTAAAATAGGTAGTCAAAAAGTAGTCAGTTTTAATGCCATTTAATGCCCATTATTTCGGTTCATAGGCCAGGGTACCCCGATCAAGTTAAATGCTTGTTTATAGGTCGAGATTTTCCCTCTAGTCGGCATATCTAGCGCCAACTCCTTTCTAATATAGATTTTTTAGATATCAGAAAACACAAAACACGCCCATTTAGGCGTGCATGCGTCCGATATTCAGTTTTTTGGTGGATTTCTCCAGCCCCATTATATAATGTATGGGAATTGCCCGTAAACCCCATATATAGGCATCTTGCTTATGATAAATCTGGCCATATTTTAAATTTATGGTTATTTTACTCTCGTTATCTCGCATAAGCGCCGTTTTCTGGGCGTTGTGACAACTTTTAAAAAACCTCTGTACCTCCCACCACTCCGCCATTTGCGGCCTCATTCGGTGATTTTTTAAAACTTTTTTAATACGAACCCCGAAGAGCGGGTAAACTACACCAAATATATCAAGCGCAGTCAGGCAAATTATGAAAGGAGAATTGAAATGAGCGATCTTTTTCTTTTAGGGGACTCAACCACGGGGAGGCCCGCCAGGATGTCCCACCAAGAAACTTGCGAAACTACCTTAGGCGATTTCGCCCTATGGCTGGAAAAGGGGGCTGGGTGGTGCAACCCAAGGTTACCAAAAATAGCCGGAAATGCACTACGCAATGCGCTGGAGTGTACAGATGCGTCCTTGACACAACCGGCGTCAGTGACGCTACGCAAATCAAGGCGTGGTGTTTACTATGTCTATACATGGCATGTTATAGCTAATTGCGGCACTATTAGCAGCTGGGCACTAACCCCCTGTGACCGCGTATTGGGAGAGCCATCTCCTGTAAGTCTCGCAGACAACAAGGATGGCTTTGAATTAGTAATAATCCAATAAATGGTCCGAGCGATTAAGACCGGGGCTTAAACCCCGGCCTTTTATTATTCTCGCCCGTCCGCGCTTTAGACAAACTTTTGCGTCTCTGTACAAAACTTACCATTTATTTTTTCCATTTTGGATGATACTATTATGGAACAAACGTTCTAATTAGTGTGGGGATTTTAAATGGAAAGAGTTATCCTGCATTCCGATCTTAACAATTTTTACGCTTCAGTTGAATGCCTGTATCGGCCTGATTTGAGAGACAAACCAGTGGCTGTAGGCGGCGATCAGGAGCAGAGACATGGAATTGTTTTAGCTAAAAATTATCTCGCGAAGGCTACGGGCATCAAGACCGGTGAGGCGATCTGGCAGGCCCGACAGAAGTGTCCTGAATTAGTGATTGTTCCGCCGAACTTCCCATTATACCTTAGATATTCGCGTCTTGCCCGCAAAATCTACGCAGACTATACGGACCAGATAGAACCATACGGCCTCGGCGAGGCGTGGGTGCGCCCGTAAGTCCCCTTAAATAGGGACGTGGGCAGAAATGGAATGTGCTGATTGCAAGGCACTAAGTAAGACACAAAAGCTTATCATCAACCGGCTTAACCGGATGGGGAAACCCAATGGCGACAACAGCACGCCGGTAAAAGCGCAAGTCTGCCAATCAACAGGCAGCGACTGAGTAGCTGAGATGAAAACTGCGTATGAGGATAAAAGCTAAACTGCTTGAATGATAGCCGGAGGAGTTCTATCGTCAACCATAGCGAAAGTTGATTGAAGCTATAGTAGATATGAAGTTTCAAGCAAAGCCCGTGCCCACATTTCATTCTTGCAGGCATTTATTATGATATTACTTAATACTGTTACATGGCGTTAAACTCGTTAAAAAGCCTTCTAACTGACTTTTAATCAGGGTGTCCGGCGTTCGAGTCGCCGATGGCCCACCATTTTAAATACAGAAGCCTCCGATGTTCGGAGGCTTTTTTTGTGGCCTTATCAAAAAACATAAAAAGGCAAAGTCACATTTTAGGTCACATTCCTTTCAAACTTTTCTTATGATCATTTACGTATTAGTACGTGTTTTATCTTTACACACGTATTAATACGTATTATGCTTATAGCACAAGGAGGTGATCAGTAGAATGACCGAAAGGGAAATTCTAAAACTACTAATAGAAAATGGTTGGTACATAGAAGAAGGCTCAAAACATCATTTAGCAACCGACCCGAACAGGCCCGGGATTAAAATACCAAGACATCGCAAGGATATCCCGATAGGAACTATAAATAATATTCTCAAGGCAGCGGGGCTTAAATAAACCCCATGTTTTAGAGCTAAATATAAAAATATTAAAGACAGAATATAAAAATCGAAAGGAGTTGTTAAATTATGAAATACGTTTATCCGGTTATATTTACCCAGGATAATAATAGCTATAATGTTGCTGTTCCTGATTTACCTGGTTGCTTCACATGCGGTAAGGATCTTGTCGATGCAATTGAAATGGCCCGCGATGCTATGGCAATGTGGCTTTGCGATGCTGAAGATAAAGGTGAATCAATACCTTTATTCAGCAATGCCAATAATATAGAATGCGAACCAGGTAGCTTTATTAATTTTGTTGACGTAGATACAACAGAATATCGCCGCGAAAACGACAATCGTGCAATCAAAAAAACCCTTACTATTCCTAATTGGTTAAACTCTAAAGCGGAAAAAGCCGGCGTCAACTTTTCCCAAACTCTACAAAAAGCATTAAAACAGCAATTAGGAATTCAAGATTAAAATATTAATATAAATACAGGCGTCCATCACTGATAAATCAGGGTGGGCGTCTTATTTTTTGGGAAAATAAAAATAGCTTGGCATTTTACCTTGCTTCATAACGTCAACGCCCTGTTCTGAAGAGAATCCGAGTATTAATATTTTCATCGGAAACAAAGGCTAAAATTCTATTAGAAGGTTACGCCAGGAGCTTTATCTGCCCGCGAAATTCAGAATCTAAGTAGAGTAAACGGCCATTTCATATAATTGACAAAATACGTCGCCATAGTACAATAATAACAACAACATTGTTAACAATAATGAATGAAGGAGTGTTTGTCGTGGTTGATGTTAATAAATTATTGGACGAAGCCATAAAGGAAACTGACAACCTTCAGGAAGAGGAGATATTTCTGATCAGAGACCTATTTAAGGGATATGTATGGAACAGGATTCCTATTAAAGATCGGCTGCTTCTCGGAACATTATTTTTGAATCATGTAAACAAAACTGGCGGAAATATTCAAGCTATTGAGAAGACATCCTCCAATCAGCAGCGATATGAAAAACTATATAAGTAAATGGCCGGTTTTTTCTTCCAAAGTTCATATTACTGGTTACTGGCAATTTCTAATTTTTGAATCTTAAGAATGGTTGGGAGGGTTTGTTATGGGCAATAAAAAGATTCAAGTAGGAATAGGTTTTGCAACAGGACGTAAGAGTTTCAGGAAGGTTTTAAAAACCTATGTTTATAATTGGAGAGAATGTGGTTTGGCTGAAAGAAAAGATATCGCTATAAACCTTTTGGTTGCTTATGATTTGCAGTATTCCAATACCACACCCCAAGATTATACAGCAATAAAACAGGAAGTGCTTGATCTGATCGATAATGTCTATTTTATTGGTAAAGATGAAATGAGAGCAGAGATGCAATTCCTTATGCAGAAGGATGTTATCAATGAGGAAGAAACCCGTATGTTTGGAAGCGGATATGCAACTCAGCGTAATTCCATTCTGTATACTGCTATAAAAAACCAGCTTAATTATCTGCTTTTCCTAGATGATGATGAATATCCCCTGGCCGTAACCAGGACGCGCCCTAATGTGGTATGGAGCGGTCAGCATGTATTGAGAACCCACTTGCACTATATTAGTCAGGCTGACATTACCCACGGATACCACTGCGGGTATGTATCACCCATTCCTTATATTGACTTTAACAATGTTCTGAGTGAGAAAGATTTTGCTATATTTATAGAAGCCATAAGCAATGATATTGTTGGTTGGGATTCAATAAGGTCCATAATGGGCAATGGCGGGGTTACTTATGCCGATACGCAGGTACTCACCAGTGATATGATGAAAGAGGTTGAGGAAGTTAATCATTGTAAATTCATATCCGGCGGCAATCTTTGTATCAACCTGACTGATCCCAGTAGGGTCAGGCCCTTCTATAACCCGCCCGGTGCACGCGGTGAAGATACCTTTTTGAGTACCTGCCTCAGTGAACACAAGGTGATTCGTGTACCATGTTATACCTTCCATGATGGATTTTCTACCTATAATTATTTGCTTGACGGGGTTTTACCAATCAATCTTAAATATGTTAAAGCTGATTCCGAGCAAATCGTAAACCGCTTTTATAATGCCTGTATCGGATGGGTTCGATATAAACCACTTCTTTTATATATTACCCAGCGGGATGTCTACCAGGATAAAATTAAGATAATGAAGCAACAGTTAGCCGAAACATTGCCCAAACTGTGCAAATACTTTGACAGACAGGATTTCATGGATATAGCAACTGAATTAGAACGGTATCATAGTAATGTAAGGAAGCATTACGCAGAATTTCTTGAAATGCAGCAAGTTTGGACCAAAATATGTAATTATTTATGGTTGACAAAAAATATGCGCACTGGAGACGCGCGTTAAATCAATAAGATATTACGCTGTTTAAATGGCTCGGTTTTGCTATATAATGTTGATAAACAGGAGGTGTATATTTTGGACTATCAAAAACTTAAAGCGGACGTTGCACGCATAGAAGAAGAAGGTCAAAAGATGTTTGATGCCATTAGTGAAAGAAAACACAGAGAAGAGCAAAATAAGCAAACCTCTGAAGAAAAGAATACGGAGATACTAAATGATCTCGTTGTTTTATTAAGGGCCAATGGAGAAAAGCAAGAGGAAATATTGGAAATAATCACCGAGATCTTTGCTATGAGCGTATCGCAGGACAAAGAGGCAGCCGAAAATCAATTACGAAAAATCATGGACAGAATCAGTAAATTTAGCGGAGATATTAAAACTATGCAAAAGCTATCTACGTTTGCATTTATTATGCATAACCTTGTCCAGTCCCTACTTTAATAAGCGTATTACCAAGCCCCTGCGGGGGCTTTTTTACGTCAAACCAGGAATGCTGCGCCATTGCAAAAGTGAAGCCTCCGATATGCAGAGGCTTCCGGATCAATAAAGCGGCAGGTTAATTAACCTTCAATGCCCGTAATTTCTCCACCCGGTCCGCTGTAGCTGGATGGGTACTGAAAAGGCGGGATATGGAAGATGCGGTCAGGGGTTGTACAATAAACATGTGTGATACAGCAGGATTCACCTCCATAGGCAGTTGCAATGATGCACGTTCCAATTTTAGAAGCGCATTGCTCAAGCCTGCCGTTTGGCCAGCCAATCGAGCTCCCGTCGCATCAGCCATATATTCTCTGGACCTGGAAACCGCCATTTGAATAAGCATGGCTGCAATCGGAGCCACCAGCATTACCAAAAGGCTGCCAAGCAAACTGCTTCCGCCTTCGTCGTCATCCCCGCGGAATCCACCGAAAATCATGCCCCATTGCGCAATGTTGGCTATCATTGATATGGCTCCGGCCATGGATGCAGCAATAGTGCCGATAAGGATATCCCGATTTTTGATATGAGCCAGTTCGTGGGCAATTACACCCTCCACTTCGTTGTGGTCCAGAACTCTTAATAAACCTCTGGTAACAGCTACCGCCGCATGCTGCGGAGAACGCCCGGTCGCAAAAGCATTGGGCTGTTCTGTCGGCGTAACATACAGTTTAGGGACCGGGATTCCAGCATTAGCCGACAATTTGCGAATAATTGAATACAACTCAGGTGCTTCGTGTTCTGAGACCGGCTGTGCTCCCGTCATTCGGATGACCATCTTATCACTGTAATAATAACTGAAAAAGTTCATACCGAGGGAAATCACAAAGAAAATTACCGCTCCCTGCTGTCCGCCGATGGCGCTTCCTGCCATAACCAGCAGAACGGATAAACCCGCCATCAATAAACCGGTTTTTAAGGTATTCATTTCTCTTCCTCCAATCTTAAATCATACTAATAAGCAAAGCCGGGAAATCTTTATAAGAAAAAAGACCTTTGCCTCCAATGGAGGCAAAGGTCTCACTAAGCCGATTTAGGCTGACAGAACCAGGCCGCAAGACCATGATGTTGATTCTGTCTAATCCAGTTACTCCCCTTTGCTTAAGCAAATTATACTGGATGGATAAAAAGTACGCAAGATGCATTTTACATCAAGGGAGAAAAAACCCGCAAAACTGAACGCATCACCGCTTTGTACCATTTAATTTGCTGAATATCTGCCGGGGTAATATTTTTGCAGATTTGGAGTGTATTTAAAAAATCATTCTTTATATCAAAAATACTCTTGCATTGATACATCCAGACACCGCATTCAAAATGCAAATAGAGACTCCGATAATCCATGTTGATGGTGCCTACCACAGCATATTCGTCATCTACTACAAAGCTTTTGGAATGGATGAAACCAGGCAGATACTCATAGATTTTCACCCCGTTATCTATGAGGGTTTTATAATAAGATCTGGTAACGGCATGAACATACCACTTGTCCGGATGGTGAGGAGTAATTATACGTACATCGACACCGCCTTTGGCTGCCGCACCCAATGCGGTTACTATCTCATGACCAATGATTAAATAAGGAGTGGTGATATAGACATAACGCCTGGCTTTGTTGATTAAATTCAGGTACACCGTTTCCCCTACCGGTTCATCATCCAGGGGGCTGTCGCTGAAAGGTTGAACATATCCGTCCCTTACCTGGTTTGTGTCGGAGAAAAAATACGGGCGGAAGCGGTCAATATGCTCTTCAACCTGGCCAAGATAATCCCACATTGACAAAAACATGACTGTTAAATTCCATACCGCCTTTCCTTTGAGCATGATGGCGGAATCCTTCCAATGTCCGTACTTCTCAATCGCATTTATATACTCATCAGCCAGGTTAATTCCGCCGGTAAATCCGGTAGTTCCGTCAATTATGGCAATTTTACGATGATCCCGGTTGTTCAGGCGGGGAGACAGCACCGGAATCATGCGATTGAAAACACAGCATTTGATACCGGCCCGGGCCAGCTTTTTATCATATCCATACGGAAGGGTAGTCATGCAGCCCAGATCATCGTAAATAATACGGACGTCTACGCCTTGCTTCACCTTTTTAATTAAAATATCGAGAATACTGTTCCACATTATCCCTTCATCAATAATAAAATACTCCAAAAAAATGAAATTTTCTGCCTTTTCGAGTTCTTCCTTCAGCCTTTCAAATATCACTTCTCCAGTCGGCAGGTATTCACTAATCCAATTATGATACGGGGGACAATAAGAACTATTTTGAATATAGGTAACCTGGTTATACGCTGTCTCATTTTGCGACTGAATCTCGTTCACAATAATCGAGTCCATCATAAGGGCATTCCGGGCATTCTCGGCGATAGATATCATTTTTTGCTTTCTGCGGTTGCTCAGTCGGTTTCCTGCAAAAAAGAGATAAAACAGTCCGCCAAAAATCGGAAACAGCAGGATCGGAATGATCCACGCAATCTTATAAACCGGATTGTAATTATCATTTATAATCCATATCAGAGCCAGGATGCTGATCAAGATACTTATGCTATAAAATAAAACAAAATACTCGTTGAATCGTGTAATGATAGCGATCAAAATCAGCAATTGCGCTGTGATGGCAATTCCGAAAAAAACAGCTCTGGATACTAACAGTTTTCTAAGCATTAATTTTTTTCTCAATTCCCTTTTTATTTTCATACCTCTCCTGTTTCAAGCTGCCGGAAGTTGATTTAATCTGGGAGAATCCTCATTTTAAAGACCTGCTGCCCCTCTTTAAACTCCATGATCACACCGGATTTAATCGGGTTATGATCTTCACCCATGGTCATCTTGCCGGTTACTCCGGTAAAATCTTTGATATTAGCCAGACCGGCTGTGATGTCCTCCGGATTATATGATTGAGCATCGCGGATCGCCTCACACAATATCATCACACTATCATACCCCAATGCGGCAAACATATCCGGCATTTGACCGTAAAATTTTTTGTAACTGTCAGCGAATTCAGCTACGGCCTTGTCAGGGTCACCCACACAAAAATGATCTGTAAAATAAGTGTTATTCAATGCCTGGGCACCGGCTAAGGTGACAATACTCGGTGCATTCCATCCGTCCCCACCGCCTATAGGCTGATTAATTCCCATAGCCCGGGCCTGTTTTATGAATAATCCCGCTTCCTGGTAATATCCCGGTAAATAAAGAAAATCAAATTTTTGGTTTTTAAGTTTTAGCAGTATTTCCGTAAAATCTTTATCACCATGTTCATAACTATCTTCCAGCACAACCTGACCGCCTGCCGCGCTAAAACTGGTTTTAAATGAGTCAGTTAAACTATTGCTGTAGCCGCTGTTATTGTTACGAATTATAGCACAAGTTTTGGCTTTCAACTCCTTGACGGCAAAGTTAGCCATAAGGTTACCTTGCAGAGGGTCCTTAAAGCATACTCTAAAAATATTATGGTAAACTTCACCTGTATCAGGATTTACCGTAATAGCAGGCGCAGTAGCGGCCGGTGCCAGCAAGGGAGTCTTGGCTGCTGTAAGCAAGGGAGCACATCCTTGCACATTGCCGCTGCTTAAGGGGCCGATTTGAGCAATAATATTATATTTCAGCAATCTTTGGCTGGCTTCATAAGCTTGCTCGGCGTTGGAATTACAGTTTATGATGACCAGTTTTAAGCCCAGGTCTTCATTCTCCTTAAGAGCCAATTGAACTCCCTTGTTCAAACTGTTGCCATATTGGGCCAGCGGTCCGGTTAATTCCAGGTTTAAACCGACAGGATGCTCTTCGCCCGGTGCAGCTATTATATTAATCGGAGTCTGTTCCGTATCCCATTCCATCCAATCTACGGAAACCCCAAACGCCGCACTGACAGATTTCAGCGGAATCATCATACTACCGTTATATATTATTTCAGGGGGAGCTTCAAGTGTTACTGTTTCACCGTTTATCCAAGCATTACGATTGCCGGCTTGAAGTTTCAGCGACAGGTCATCCTTTAACGCTGTAACCGTCCTGGTGTAATCGTCCCAGTATACTTCCGCACCCAATTGTTCGACAATGGTTCGTAACGGTACCATGGTAATTCCATCCTTAATCACCGGTGTAACATCAAATGATATTTCCTGACCATCCAGCACAACAGCCGGAGCTGCCATTACCGGACCAACTGCCACCAATAACAAACCGACAACCAATACTGCACACAGACTTCGCCGCAACATACATTAACCTCCTTTTTACATACAAGGTAAACTGACATCAGACACATATTATCCAGCCGACAATCCCACAAATTGCCTTGCATTGCTTTTTATACTAAATTATTCAGTTCTCTTCTTCAAAACCCTTCTATAAATTTATAAAATTACGATTCAGGTCAATTAATTTCCTCAAATTCTAACCGGGCCTGAAGGTTCAGGGCAAAAGCTGAAGGGCAGTATAAAAGCTCATTCCATGTTATACTGATACATGATAATATAACACATGCCAAACTTTAGCCTATAAGGAGCAACTATATTGCAGTGGTTTAAGAATAAATGGATACAATTGGTCCTTATTATCCTTACCGGAATAGCAGGAGCGATCCTTACAGTTACCATGTTTGGCCCCAGCAGCTACAAGGTAAATGGCTTTACAGTTGAATTTGCCCTGCAACCGGCCTGCAGCGGGCAAACCGTAATTGATTTGCCCCCGGTAGGTACTCTGACTGCCCAAACTCACGCCGCTCCTTTTCAACTGTCTATGCGACTCGAACGCATAGACGCCGGAGTGGTAAAGGATGATCAAGTACTCAAGCAGATTCAGGACACCATGGGGATGCACATGCTGCAGGGTTTAAAGAATTATCTCCTGCCCTTTCTTATCAAACAATTACTCCTTGCCGGGTTGGGTGCGATGATACTGGTGTGGGCCTTATTGCGCCCGCGTATACGTTATATAGCAAGCAGCGGCCTGATCAGCCTACTCTTGGTACTGGCAGTTTTATGGTGGGGAATGAATACATTTGAGGCCAAAGCCTTCACCGAACCAGAATACGACGGCGTAATTGCTTTGGCTCCTGATATGATGAGAGTTGGAGAGCAAATGCTGAATAATTTGGATCAATTGCAGAATAATACTTCCCAGGTATTAAGCAATATCCGCATACTATTTGGCAAAATGGATTCCCTTCCGGTTCTGGGTGATCCGGATGGCACTTCAGAAGTAAAACGTATATTGATCGTCAGCGATATGCATTCCAATCCGGTAGGCCTGGAACTAACCCGGTCAATTGTTAATAACTTTAATATTCAGTTGCTGATAAATGCCGGTGACCTCACTGACTATGGTTCACCGCTGGAGGTAAACCTGGCCGAACAGCTAAAGCAGATCCGTATTCCCCAGGTATTCGAACCCGGCAACCATGATACTCCTGAAGTAACTGATTTAATGCGTACACTTCCCAATACTCATGTCCTGGATGGAAATGTCATTGAAGTTGAAGGGTTTCGCCTCCTGGGGGTACCTGACCCGCTTTCGAGCAGCACCCGGGTTATTAACTCCGACCGTAATGACTCCAATGCCGAGCTTGAAAAACAATATAACGACGTGCTTAACAGTCTGGACACGCAGGGCAAACCTGACATCATTGTGATACACAACCCCCGCTATGCAGAAAAATTGGCCGGCCTGGCCCCGGTGGTAATAAGCGGTCACCTGCACCGGACCAGCATACGGGAATCGCATCAGACTGCATTGCTTAATCCCGGTTCAACCGGAGCATCCGGTCTGCGCGGGGTCTATTCCGAAGCCGGTGTACCCTATTCCGCCATGATATTATACATGCAGCCCGGGCAAAACCCGATAGCAGTTGATTTAATCAGCTATCATCCCTCCGACGGCAAATTCTCCATTGAACGCAGCCTGCTGAATGAACCCGACCCGCAGACCCAGCCTTAACCACCCTCGCACCAATTTTTTGCGTGAAAGTTCTTGTTTTTTATTCCATAATTAACAATATAGACGGATAAATAAGTATAAAGAAGGATGGGAGGGTAAAAAATCGAAAAATACATCATAGAAATTGATCGGCTTAGAAAAGTATACCGGGTAGGAAACGAAAAGATAGTTGCACTGGACAACATATCCATGCAGATCGCCAGTGGTGAGATATGCTGCGTCTTAGGCACCTCCGGTTCAGGCAAATCGACTCTGCTCAATATGATGGCAGGTCTGGAAAAACCCACCCGGGGCAGTATACATATTCGCGGTTACAACATTGCTAAGATGAGTGAAAGGCAACTGGCCCGCTTCAGGCAAAAATTTATAGGATTTGTATTCCAATCCTATAATCTGCTGCCCACCTTAAATGCCCTGGAGAATGTCAGCCTGCCCTTGACTTTCCGGGGTATAAACAAAGATATCCGGGATAAACGCGCTTTAAAAATGCTGGAAGCCGTAGGACTTAAACAACACCGGAATCATAAACCTTCCCAGATGAGCGGCGGCCAGCAGCAAAGAGTAGGTATTGCCCGCGCCTTTGTCAGTAATCCTCCCGTAGTTTTTGCCGATGAGCCTACGGGAAATCTGGATTCCAAAACCAGCAAGGAAGTCATGCAGCTAATGGTGCGGATGGCCCGGGAGCATCATCAAACCCTGATCATCGTCACCCATGACGCCAATGTAGCCGACTATGCTGATCGAATCGTCCATATCCTGGACGGAAACATTGAACGGATTGAGAATAATTCTAAAAGAGAGGTAATTTCATGATGAAACGGAAAGCTATCTATCTGCTCTTAACCCTTTGCATCTTTATGTCCAATGCTCTCTGTCCCCTCAGTGCTGCGGCTGATGATTCGGATATGTCAGTTCCCCGCGGTGAGCCCCATATCCTCATAGCCAATGACAGCTGGATGCCTGAATATAAAGCAGGAGAGAAAATCAACCTTTCTATCCCAATAGAAAATACCGGTTCCGGTTCTGCCAATAATGTTGATGTTTCATTGTCAGTCAGCGACCCGGACAAATTCCCTTTCAAAAGCAACAAAATGTCTTACAATTATCATACCTCATCAATCGATCCCGGTTCGACCACGGCCAGCTTTAATGTCACCATACCTCCCAATGTTAAATCAGGTACCTATCCCATCACGGTAAATATCAGTTATACTACTCCATCCGGTTCAAGCGGACAGACTTCGGGCACGGTTTACGTCAAAATCGTAAATTCTTACCGGCAGCCCCTTCTGCAATGCATCGATGTGAAATTCGACGCGGAGAAACTTCCTGCCGGCAGATCAACCATGATAAATTTGCAGATGAAAAACGATGGCGACCTGGTCGTGCAGAATATTGAACTGCGCCTGAGCGGATTTTCAGCCGATGGTATCAGCCTGGACAAATGGCCCGACACCTACTATATTGGCAAAATGCAAGCCGGCGAAATCAAAACGGGTACTTTTAAGATCCTGGTGGACCGGGAAGTCAAAACCGGCACCTACACCCTTGACCTGAATATAAAATATAAAGATGAATACAATCAGGAGTACACCAGGGATAGCAAGGTCTACCTTCCGGTAGCCGGCAAGGACAGCCAGGACGAGTTCACTCCCCGCATTATTCTGGAAAGCTATGATTGCGGGGCCGGGACGGTCATACCCGGAACGGTTTTTCCTCTCACTCTCACCCTGGCTAATACCAGTGAGACTACTGCGGTACATAATATTAAGATAAGTCTTAATTCCGACGGGCAGGTGTTTTCCCCGGTAGGAAACAGCAATTCATTTTATGTTGCCCGACTGGATGCCCAAGGCAAAATTCAAAAAACCCTTATGTTTAAACCTAAAGCCAATGCCGAAAGCCAGACCTATAACATCAACGCGGATATCGATTATCAGGATAGTAAAGGCAACAAACTGACCGAGAAAGAAGTCATCAGCGTCCCGGTCAATCAAGAAGCAAAGTTTGTTTTAACCGCGGTAGAAGTTCCGCCCACACTAGGCCTGGACAATCCTCAGTCTATATCGGTCAATTACCACAATGGAGGCAAAGCTATAATCCGCAACCTTAGTCTGCGGGTAGAGGGAGATTTTGAAATAAAAGACGGTGAACAATATCTCGGTAATCTCGA
>DHSK01000027.1:9693-14741 GCA_002408445.1 Syntrophomonas sp. UBA5288 | reverse complement strand
CCTATGGTTAGAAGGAATTGCCTTGCCTGAAATAATAATTAATAAATTTAAAAATAAAGCTTGACAATAATGGTTAAATAGAATATAAATATATTGTAACCATTACAGAAATGAATTGATTGCGAAAATGAAACAAATACAAAAAAACGGAGGTGGATTTTTGAATAATGAGGAGGTTGGTAAATTTCTGCAACTGCATGATATTAAACCTTCCCATCACAGGATAAGGGTATTCCAGTATCTGGTCGATAACAAAAACCATCCTACCGTTGATGGAATCTACCGGGAACTGAAAGCGGAAATACCTACTCTTTCGAAAACAACGCTATATAATACTTTAAGTTTGTTCGTAGATAAAAAAATAGTAAGCTTAATCACTATTGAGGAAAATGAAGCCAGGTATGACGCAGATACCTCTCTGCACGGGCATTTCAAATGCAATAGATGCGGAAAGGTTTATGATATCAGACTGAATATATCCAGTTTCAACTTTGCCGAATTGGATAATTTTGAAGTAGCTGAGAGCCAGATTTATTTTCAGGGCCTATGCCCGCCATGTCAAAAAATTAACCAAGGTTAATCAAATAATAAATAAAAGGAGGAAGAAAAATGAAAAAGTGGATATGCAGCGTATGTGGTTATGTTTATGAGGGGGATGCTCCCCCCAAAGAATGTCCTCAGTGTAAATCACCGGCGGAGAAATTTTATCCTGCACCTGATAATGACAGTAAGGGACTTGATTGGGCCGACGAGCATCGGGTTGGGGTTGCCGATGGGGTAGACCCTAAAGTCCTGGAAGAACTGAGAGCGAATTTTACCGGAGAATGTACTGAAGTAGGAATGTACTTGGCGATGAGTCGTCAGGCCGACCGCGAGGGGTATCCGGAAATAGCCGAGGCTTATCGCCGGATCGCTTTTGAAGAGGCCGATCACGCTGCCAAATTTGCAGAATTACTGGGTGAAGTAGTTAGTGCCGATACCAAGAAAAACCTTCAGGTCAGAGTGGAAGCCGAGTACGGTGCCTGCAAGGGCAAAAAGGATCTGGCTACCTTAGCTAAAAAACTGAATTATGATGCTATTCACGATACGGTACATGAGATGTGCAAGGATGAAGCCCGTCACGGAGCCGCCTTTGCCGGACTTTTAAACAGATATTTTCCTAATAAGTAGAATCTTTTGATAGTTTAACTATTATTCTTCCGAAGCCCCGGCCCACTGCCGGGGCTTTTAGTTTCACTCTAGGTTACATGGTGTCCCTTGCGAGGCGATACCTGGGGTTGGAGGTTTTCCACCTCCTGGTGGTCAAGCAGCTGGTAGGTTTTTACCAGGTCATTATAAAGAGTTTCGGCCATATCACGGCTAAAAGTCTCCCGCACGATTATTCTCATTACCGTCAGGTGTTCGGCATGGGGAGGAAGGGTGTAAGCCGGCAGCATCCATCCTCTTTCTCTAAGTTTTTGAGCAAGCTGAAACGGGGTAAAGTTAGGAGCATGCTTGAACTTAAATGTTATAATGGGGAGCTGCATATCGCTGATAAGCTCAAATATATCGGAAGACGACAGCTTGTCCGCCAAATACCTGGCATTGTTCAAGCAATTGTCCATAACTTTGGCATAGCCGGAATAGCCCAGCCGCAGCAGATTATAATACTGGGCCAGCACCATATCCGAACCTCGTGAAAAATTCAAAGTATAGGTAGGCATAGTGTCCCCCAGATAGTTAACGTAAAAGATAAGGTCTTCAGGCAGGTCACCCGGACTCCTGAACAGCAGCCATCCTACCCCGGGATAAACGAGACCGAACTTATGGCCGGATACATTTATCGATCTTACTTGCTGTAAACGAAAGTCCCACTCCAATTCCGGATTAGTGAAGGGAAGTATAAAACCCGCACTGGCAGCATCTACATGGATAGGGATATCCCATCCCTCTATTTTTTTAATTTGAACCAGCAGATCATTGATTCCTTTAACCGGCTCACAAGCCCCGGTAAAGGTTGTTCCCATGATGGCTCCCACTGCGATGGTATTTTCATCAATCCGTTCTCTGACCGAATCTGCATCGATACAAAAGCGGTTTTCCTGCATTGGTATAATCCGCGGTTCAACATCAAAATAGCGGGCGAATTTGTCCCAGCAAATATGAGCGTCTGCTCCAAAAACGATATTGGGGTGATTTGCATCCTTACCCTGCGTCAGGCGCTTGCTTTTCCAGGTCCATTTGTGGGCCAGCAGTCCCAGCTCTATTGCTTCTGATGAGCCAACAGTAGCAGTCCCGCAAAATTCATCGTACTCCGGTGCATTAAAAAGCTGTGCCAGCATATTTACTGTTCTCTGGTGTATTTCCGCTGTTTCCGGATATTCAAAACTATCAATAAAGTTCTTGCCCAGGTTTTCCATGATTAATTGGTCGGCTTCCGGTTCCATCCAGGTAGTGGTGAAACTAGCCAGGTTAAAAGCGGTGATACCGTCGAAATGAAGGCGTCGTGCACCAGTTGATAAGCCGCGGCAGCAGGCATTCCTTCTTGAGGTATCTGGTATTTGGGTGCGCCTTCGGCAAAATAGCGCAGGCTATAGGTGGGAGAAATATCCTGGTCTCCGCCGGCCATCCCATCTGTTGTCTCCCGATATATCGGCATGTTAAACACTCCTATTAACAATCAAGTCAGCTGATTTAATTTCGTAGTTTTCTTTAGAAGTATTTGCATTTTGGGAATTTTGAATGCAAAAAACCAACAACTTCTGCTATTATGTTTATTTGAAAGGGGACTGCAATGGGCAAGAAGTTAATCATTACGGAGAAACCTTCCGTGGGCAGAGATATTGCCGGCGTTCTGGGAGGCTTCAAAAAGCATGAGGGATATTTGGAGAATGAGGAATACGTGATTTCGTGGGCCTTTGGTCATCTTCTGTCATTAAACGAACCGGAAGATTATAATCCGGCTCTGAAAAGATGGAATCTGGAATCACTGCCTATCATTCCCGCCACCTTTTCCATAAAACCAATCACCAAGACAATCAAACAATTGTCGGTCTTAAAAAAGCTTATCAGCCGGGCGGACATCAGCTTGCTGATTAATGCCGGGGACGCCGGGCGGGAAGGGCAGCTAATACAACATTACATTTATCAATATGCCGGCTGTCAAAAACCCATAGAAAGACTTTGGCTCAGTGAAACTACCGATAAGGCCATAAAAAAGGCCTTCCAATGCCTGCGCTCGGACACTGATTATGATAATTTAACCAAAGCAGCGATTGCCCGCAACCAGGCCGACTGGATCATTGGCATCAATGCAACCAGAGGCTTTTCGGTAGCCCATAACGGCGTCTTTTCCGTCGGACGCGTACAGACTCCGACCCTGGCTATTCTAACCACCAGGGAAGAAGAAATTAAAGCATTCACCATCGAGAAGTATTACGAACTGATTGTTACCTTTGGAAAAGACGGTACGGAGTTTACCGGTAAGTGGTTCAAAGAAAAAGCGGAACGTATGCTGGAGCGCGAAGCCATGGCTGCCGTTCAGTCAAAAATAGACGGCCAGCCCGGCCAGGTCGAGAGCGTACAGGAAAAAGAACTTAATGAAGTTGCCCCTTTGCTGTGCAACCTCAATGACATACAAAAACTGGCCAACAAGATGTGGGGCTATACCGCGGCTAAAACGCTTTCCATTTGCCAGAAGCTGTACGAGGAAAAAAAGCTTTTGACCTATCCCCGTACTGACTCCCGGCATCTTACCGCAGCGATGGCGGAAACAATTCCCGAACGGCTGGCAGGTTTGAAAAATACGGAATTGGGGAAATTTCTTGAACCAACCAGGGGGAAATCCCTCGGTAAAAGGTATGTGGATGATTCCAAGGTCAGTGATCACACTGCCATCATTATTACAGAGACCATACCCAGACTGGACGCGCTTACCCAGGAGGAGCGCAACATCTACCTCCTGGTAGCCCGACGCCTGTTGGCGGCATTTTACCCGCAGGCCAAATACAAACAGACCAAAGTTATTTCTGTGATCGAAGGAGAAACGTTTCATAGTCAGGGTAAAGTAGTGGTCGATCTGGGATGGAAAACAGTTACCGCGGTCGAAGAGGAAAAAGGCAAAGGGAAAAGCAAGGACAAAGAAAAAGAAACGATCCTGCCGGATCTGACCGCAAGCGATAGGCTGGACCACATCGGCAATGAGATTCAGGAAAAGAAGACCCAGCCACCGAAACGCTTCACTGAAGCCGATCTCTTAAATGCCATGGAACATGCCGGTAAATTTGTTGATGACGAAGAATTAAAAGAAGCGATGAGCGGGAAAGGGCTGGGAACCCCCGCCACCCGGGCCGGTATTATTGAACGGCTGATTGCGGTAGGTTATGTCGAACGGCAGAAGAAATCACTGGTTCCCACCGAAAAAGGAACACAACTGATCGGAATTGTGCCGGACAAATTGAAAAATCCGGAGCTGACCGGGGAGTGGGAGAAGAAGCTTCTCGATATGGAGGCCGGGAAATACAGCAACAGTGTCTTCATGGCAGAAATCGTTGCCCTGATAAATGAAACGATCGGCAAGGCAAAGTCGGAAGCATCCATTTCCAGCTCCGGTCCCATCGGCGATTGTCCCAAGTGCGGCCGGCCGGTGAAGGAAAACAGAAAAGCCTATGGGTGCAGCGGATACAAGGACGGCTGCGATTTTGTGATTTGGAAGACGATCGCAGGTAAACAAATTACTCTGGGGATGGCCAAGGTACTTTTACTGAAAGGGCGTACAGGCAAACTCCGAGGCTTCAAAAGCAAAAGCGGAAAGGAATTCTCAGCTATTTTGAAATTGGATGAGGATTATAAAGTGGTGTTCGATTTTGGACGCTAAGTTGTTTTATAATTCCGAAGTAGGTGACAAGTAATATTCCCACAGATATCATCATTTCGAAAACGATCGAAGGCTGTCCTAAGGACAGCCTTCTCATAAATAATTTTTTGAAGTCTATTGATATGAGAGTTTTGCATAATTAACTTTTCCTATGATTAAGCAGAAACTTTGCGAATGTCATCCTGAGGCAAAG
>DHSK01000027.1:0-9460 GCA_002408445.1 Syntrophomonas sp. UBA5288 | reverse complement strand
GAGATGGAAAGATCCTTCGGCTTCGCCTCAGGATGACATAAAACCCTTTATTCATAGCAATGACAAATGGGGTTTTTAGAATTATGCAAAACTCTCAATTCCGAACATGTAGAGAATATATTTAATGGAAGCAAAGAATATGAATTTAGAAAAGTCAGATGCAAAGAGACTGTTGAAAAAATAATAATTTATTCAACAGCCCCCGTAATGCAAGTAGTTGGCGAAGCAAAGGTAGAAACTGTTTTAGAGGATACTCCGGAGGCAATATGGGAAAAAACAAAGAAAAAAGCAGGAATTGATAAGTACTTTTTTGAAAAATATTACGAAGGGAAGCTAAGAGCTTTTGCTTTCAAGCTGGAGGATGTAAAACGGTATGATCCTCCAAAAGATCTATCCTGTTATGGAATTAGCACGGCGCCTCAATCATTTGTTTATATACAAAACGAGGATACAATTTATTGAGAATTTAAGTATTATCTTCGAATGAGTCCTTACCTTTTAAATGGTTATTAAGGAGGTTTGCTTCATAATGAAGAAGCTAATTGCTCTCATAATAACGGTTGCGTTTATATTGGGGAGTTCTCTGTCGGTTTTGGCACAGGGCACACCAACAGATGCCATAGATGCTATTGAACATCAACAATTCGATAAGGCTCAGGAGCAGGACCTTGTCCTGGAGGCCATGAATGCCAATCAATCTCGTACCAAACAAATCTTTATTAATCACCGTAATGCGTTTAAAGATCTGAATGCCAGTGAAAACGACCTCACTTTCGGAGTGCCTTATAAGGTTTATGTGCCTGGCAGGGACTTTATTCAGGCTTTTATGGCTGATAAGCCTATTGCTGATTTGCTTGAAAAAGCCGATTATTTTTGGGAAGTACCTGTTTTATATAAGGGCCAGCCAATTGACAGCTTTACAGTTGAATTCTATGAAAATAAATGGCAGATAGGGGAAATGGGCAGTCATAATACCAGAGATTCGATTGGGATAGCATCACAACCGGAACAGATTATCAAGCTGGTTGGCAATAACGATATAAATAATATAAACACCTTTATCCATTTCCGCGTCTTGCCCCTACATTCAGATTATCTGTATGTGGCTAGTGATAAAGGCGAATTCTTGTATCCTATGATCCACGGAAGAAGCGAGTTATTCGGTTTGAAATCACAGACATTTTATAGCCGGCAATTGGTTGCGGATAAAATAAAGCCAGTATTGCAAGAACTTATTAGTAATGCTGATTAGTCTACGAATGTACCTTGTTAAGATTTCCCAGCTCGGTGGCCTTCTAACCGTTTTGGGATTGCTGCGGTTGCGATATATAAAAATGAGGTCGGAATCTAAATTATAGGTTCCGACCTTCTTATTACAGTAATTTAACCTCGGTGTAGAAATTAATGCCGTCTTTATTTAAAGTAATTCACGCCGGCTTCAAACAGTTGCTGGTCTTTTTTATCGGGGATATTGATATACAGATTTTGGCCGATTCTTTCGGAGTGTCCCATTTTGCCCAATATCCTGCCGTCCGGACTGGTAATCGCCTCTATGGCGTAATCGGATCCATTGGGGTTAAAGCGGATATCGTAAGAGGGCTGTCCATCATTATCTACATATTGAGTGGCAATTTGGCCGTTGGCCATCATCTGTTTGATATCTTCCTCACGGGCCACAAAGCGTCCTTCCCCATGAGATATGGCGATTTGATGAATATCTCCGACCTCCACCCGGGCCCACCAGGGGGACAAAACGGAACATATCCTGGTTTTCACCATCATTGACTGATGGCGGCCAATCCGGTTATAGGTCAGGGTGGGCTGGCTTTCGTCGATATCGCGGATTTCACCGTAGGGAACCAGACCCAGCTTGATCAGGGCCTGAAAACCGTTGCAAATACCTAGCATCAAACCATCCCGGTTTTTCAGGAGCTCCATCACCTCATCCCGGATGCGGGGGTTACGGAAGACGGCGGCGATAAATTTGCCCGAGCCTTCAGGTTCATCACCGGCACTGAAGCCGCCGGGAAGCATGATTATCTGAGATTCCCTGATTTTGGCGGCCATGACTTGGATGGATTCTTCTATCGCCGCCGGGGTAAGATTTTGTATAACGAAAACATCGGTTTCGGCTCCTGCTGCCTCAAACCGTTTTTTTGTATCATATTCACAGTTGGTGCCGGGAAATACGGGGATAAATACTCTGGGTCTAACCACTGTCAGCTTGGATCTGGCCGGTCCGCGCCGGTTATAGGTTATAGCTTGAGGCCGGGCCAGCTCTATTTCATCTGTTTTAGTCGGAAATACTTTTTCCAACGGTGTTTCCCAGGCATCCTGGGCCTCCTGCAAGCTGATGGTTATGCCGCCTATTTCGATGGCTTCCTGGGCCTGAGTCTTGCCCAAAATTCTGTAAGGCACAGAGGCCAGGGCTCTTTCGATATCCATATCCAGAGGCATTTCCACCACCAGACTGCCGTAATTGGGCGCAAACAGCAAAGTGTTCAATTCTCCCGGGGTTAAGCCCTGGTCCGCCAGGGAGAACCCAATCCGGTTGCCGAAAGCCATTTTGCTGATCGCCTCGGCGATGCCGCCTCCGCCTACCGGATAAGCAGCCAGGATTTGGCCGGCATGAATCAGCTCCGTAATTCGCCGGTAGGCTGCCCCCAGCCGGTCAAAGTCGGGCAGTTCGTTGGCGTATCTAACCAGGGGGATATATACTACCTGGCTGTCAGTCTTTTTAAATTCCGGGGAAATTACTTTCCTGACATCTATCGGATCAACGGCAAAAGCCACCAGAGTGGGCGGAACATTCAGGTCCATGAAGGTTCCGGACATGCTGTCTTTTCCTCCGATGGCCGGAATCCCCAGTTTCATTTGTGCCTGGTAGGCGCCCAGCAGAGCGGCGAAGGGCTTACCCCATTTGCTGCGGTCGGCTCCCAGCTTTTCGAAATACTCCTGCAGACTTAAGCGTATGGTCTGATAATTACCGCCCATAGCCACGATCTTGGAGACGGCTTCGATTACAGCATATAAAGCGCCGTGAAAAGGACTCCACTTGGCCATTTGCGCATTGTAGCCATAGGCCATAAGGGTGCCGGTAGTGGTATCTCCGGATTCCAGCGGCAGTTTAGCCGCCATTCCCACCGCTGGGGTGGCCTGGTATTTGCCCCCGAAGGGCATCAGAACTGTGCCGGCGCCGATGGAGCTGTCAAAACGCTCCACCAATCCTCGCTGCGAGCAGACATTTAAATCATGTAAATTATGCAGCCAGGCTTCCTTAAGGTCGGAGGAAAGCCTGGCGGTCTTATTGGTGAAATAGTTATTTTCAGCGTCCGGATTTTGAACAGATACTTCCGTATGCTGTTTTACGCCGTTGGTGTCCAAAAAGTCCCGGGCGAGATCTACGATAGTATTGCCCCGCCAGAGCATCTTCAGCCGCCGGTCCGAAGTTACTTCAGCAACCTCGACCGCTTCCAGATTTTCCGCCGCGGCCAACTCTTTAAAAAAATCTGCCTTATCCCTGGCTATAACAACGGCCATTCTTTCCTGTGATTCGGAAATGGCCAGCTCGGTTCCATCCAAACCTTCATATTTTTTGGGTACTGCGTCCAGCTGGATCACTAATCCATCGGTCAATTCTCCTATCGCTACCGAAACCCCGCCTGCCCCAAAATCATTGCATCTCTTGATGAGCCGGCTGGCCTGGGGGTTTCGGAACAACCGTTGGATCTTTCTTTCAGTCGGAGGGTTTCCTTTTTGAACTTCAGAGCCACAGGTAAATATGGATTCTTCGGTATGCTCCACCGAAGAGCCGGTAGCTCCGCCGCAGCCGTCCCGGCCCGTTCTGCCGCCCAAAAGGATTACTACATCCCCGGGGGCCGGAGTTTCTCGGACCACGTTGGACTTGGGGGCTGCTCCGATGACTGCTCCTACTTCCATGCGTTTGGCAATAAAGCCGTCATCATACACCTCCGCCACTTGCCCGGTGGCCAGTCCAATCTGATTACCATAGGAACTGAATCCGGCTGCGGCAGTAGTGGTGATTTTTCGCTGCGGCAGCTTGCCCGGCAAGGTTTCCGAGATATTTACCCGGGGATCACCGCTGCCGGTTACCCGCATGGCCTGGTAAACATAAGCCCGGCCGGAGAGGGGGTCTCTGATAGCGCCTCCCAGGCAGGTGGCAGCCCCGCCGAAAGGTTCGATTTCGGTGGGATGATTATGGGTTTCGTTCTTAAACATTACCAGCCAATCTTCTTTTTTACCGTCGATATCTGCTTCTACCACGATACTGCAGGCATTGATCTCGTCGGAGAGGTCCAAATCCGGTAGTTTGCCCTCTTTTCTCAGCTTCTTCATGCCCAGGACGGCGATGTCCATGAGGCATACATCTCTTTCCTCCGCACCATACACAAAACCGCGGTCCTTCAGGTAGGTTGCATAGGCTTCCTGTATCGGCCTGCCCAAACCATTGGAGTCTATGGATACCTGGTCGATGCTGGTGGCAAAGGTAGTATGCCGACAGTGATCCGACCAATAGGTATCAATTACCTTTATTTCAGTCAAGGTGGGGTTTCTCTTTTCCTGATCGCGGAAGTAAGCCTGGCAAAACTTTAAGTCTTCGAAACTCATAACCAGGCCCAATTCTTCCTGACAGGAGGCCAGCTCTTTTTCCTCCAGGTGGATAAAGCCATCCAGAATGGCGACATCCTCCGGAATCATGGTTTCCATTTCCAATGAAGAAGGCTTGTCAAGTGTGGCCTCACGGGAATCCACCGAATTTATACAATAGTCTTTGATGGTCTGAAAATCGCGTTCCGATAAATCGCCATAAAGTAAAATCAACTTGGCCGAAACAATGGCCGGCGGTTCGCCCTGGGTTAAAATCTGAATACATTGAGCAGCGGAATCGGCCCGCTGGTCATACTGGCCGGGCAGATACTCCATGGCAAAGTATTTCAGGCCGGGTTCCAGTTCAAATTTTTCATCATATACCAAGTCCATATTAGGTTCAGAAAATATAGTTTTTCCGGCCTGTTGATAGGCTTGGTCGGAAATTCCGGAAATATCGTAACGATTAATGATCCTAACTCTCTTAAGCTGGAATATCCCCAGGTTTTCTTTTAAATCATGATACAAATGCTGGGCTTCAACATCATAGCCAGGCTTTTTCTCTACCAGGATGCGTTTTACAGTGTGATTCAATCAACTCAGCCTCATTTCTCTGATTTCCATTTTCATATATGTATTATAATATGGTTTTTCGGCAGAAGAAAGTAAAGAAGCATGGCAACAGAGGAGACCGGTGGCACACGTCCCGGCATTTTATTCAGCTTCACTACTCTTATTCGGACCTAGAATATTGACAATTTCCGTATAAGAAGGATTGGCCGTGATCACCTTTACTTCAACTTTATGAGCAGCGTCTCCATCCACATAGTCTTCACTGGTATAAGTCAGGTGAGAATTATTGGGATTCCAGACATACTTATCTTGCTGGTCATATAAATAGATATCTTTCCAGAGATTTTTTTGGGAGTAATCCTGGTCGGCCCAACCGGATTTGGTTATTAAGGAACATTCCCGCATTAATCTAAATCCCTGGCCTTCATCGTTTACACCGTCAAAAACTTGCGTAATTCTAATATTTTTACTACCGTAAGCAATATTTAAGGTAACTTCATTTGCTTTTGAAACATACAATTGCATATGGACCGACGTGCCGTCAGGAATCTGTATTTTCTCCACCGTACGGCTCCCATTTCTTATATAAGGCTGAATCTTTCTGCTGTTAAAATCAAGCCATTTACTTGTACCATTGGGAAAATAGTGATTGACGTAAACAGTCCAGATATTTTTGTCCGCATCTTTTTTGTCTTTGCCCAAACCGAAGTCCATAATTTCACCGGTGCCGGTATTATAGATGCTGTAAAAATTATAGGCGGCTTCGCCCATTTTAGCGTTTATCCCGCTTATATTCCGGGTTTCCGGAAGCTTGATTATTGCGGAAATCCTGTTAAAACCTTCCTGAGCCTCCACCCGCCGGGCGGTGGAATAGGTAAATGCCCAAACCGGTGAAGCATAGCCCAATATAACGAATATCTGCAAAACAAGCATTATGAATAGTTTTGATTTGTAATAGCGCATTAATTTCCATCTTCCTTTGTATGTATTGTTAATATAAATAGTAGCAGGCCCTACGGCCCCGACGTTAGGAGCGGGCCTCAGGGCCGGTGAAAGTCTCCCATGTTATATGCCGTGTCCCGGCCTGCGTCCTTAATAAGGGAACATAAGGTGTGCCCTATGGGTGAAGGGGCTCAGGGCAAAAAAATATGATGACCCGTCATATATATTCGGATAATATATGAATGGTCATCAAGCTTTTTTTGCTTTAAAACATTTCCTAACTTTTTGTGCGTATTTTGCTTTTGGCTGATCCATATTTTTGTAGAGGCTTTAGATTTCTTTCCCCTATTTTACTGCAAGCCGTTCAGAAAATAAATGTATATGCTAAAAATTCCAGATAAGCAGTTCATCGTTTGTACCCCTGTGTTTATCCCAAAACGGTAAAAATATATTGAAAAACGATAAATTATTATTGCATAACAATAATTAGTTTGCTATACTGCAATCACTATCAAGGGTGCATCCCACCCGACTGAGGAAAGGATGAAGTCTATGTGGAATGGGGAGAAATCTATTGCTCTCAGTAAGTTTTGTGTTCTATTTTTTATAGGTGTATTGATCGCTGTGGTGGTGTCGGCTCCTTGGCTGACGCATTGGTTCGTGGATTTTTCACAGGCCGGGCTGGAAGGAACCAACTTCTTTTTTCTGGCCACGATTTATGCGGGGTCCATTCCTGCGGCTTATTTGCTCTATAATCTGTTGATGCTGCTCCGCCGTATCCAGGCCGGGCAAGTGTTTATAGCCGGGAATGTAGAACATCTGCGAAGGATCTCCTGGAGCTGTTTTTTAGGCGCGGGGATTGCTCTTGTTTCGGTATTTTACTATTTGCCGTGGTTGTTTGTGTTCGTGGCTGCCGCTTTTATGGGCTTGATTGTGCGGGTGGTGAAAAATGTGGTGGCTCAGGCGGTGGCGCTTCAGGACGAGGCAGATTACACCATATAAAGGAAGGGGGACGGCACTATGCCAATCATAGTAAATCTGGATGTAATGATGGCAAAGAGGAAAATATCCTCCGGCGAACTGGCCGAAAAGGTCGGAATCAGCCAGGCCAATCTCTCCATCCTTAAAACCGGCAAGGCCAAAGCCATGCGTTTTTCCACCATGGAGGCGATCTGCAAAGCGCTGGCTTGTCAGCCGGGAGACATACTGGAATATAGAGATCAAAACTAAGTAAGGGGGGCAAGTCATATGAACGGGCAATCTCAAGATAATAACTGCTCAGACTTGGCGGCGGAGCAGGCAGTCTTCAGGGAGAGTACACCGGTGATGCTGCATGCCCAAGAACCTTTTAAGGCAGATCGTCAAGACGGTATTTTTGCTCTGTTGGCCTTTATTCTGGGGTTTTATTTTGCCCGCTGGGTACTGTTTTCCTGGCAGGGCTGGGGAGTAACGCTGTTTACTCTGGGTTATTGCGGCATAATCACCGTGTATTTGCTGAAAAAGGGAGTGCGCTTCCCCCAGGCCGGGTGGTTCTGGCTCATCATAGTGTTGCTTACCGGAATCAGCTTCTCGCTTTGGGCCAACAACGGTTTGGAGCCATGGCGAAGTCTGTTGTTATTCTGCAGTGCGGTATACTGGATCATATGCGCGACGGGGCTGCCGATACTTGGTAAAACCAGCAATTGGATCGCGATCGATGGCTTCAACGCTTTGTTGGTGATTCCTTTTAGAAATTTCGGCTGTCAGTATAAAAGTCTGGCTTTTCTGGGCCGCCATAAACGAGCGCAGGGCAGGCAAGTCTTTTCCATAGCCCTGGGGCTGTTTTTAGCTTTTATGGTGTTGGGTATGGTGCTGCCCTTGCTGATGGAGGCTGATAGCGGCGGCTTCGCCAAAATTACCAACGGAGTTGCAACTTACCTTCATGGGGCGGGGAAAGAAATTTCGGAACTTCTCCTTTATGGTATTCTTGCCATTCCCATAGCAGCATATCTTTTTGGACTTGTGGCCGGCTGTGTCCATAAAAGAGGCTGTAACCTGTTTAAAAAAGACCGTACGCTGAAGCTCATTTCCCACCTGCGGGTATTGCCCGCGACTACCGTTTATATACTGTTGGGGCTGTTGTGCGCTCTGTATGTAGTGTTTATAGGCAGTCAGGTGCCATACTTTTTCTCCGCTCTTATTGGCGAGCGACCGGAGGGCTGGCAGGTCTATTCCGAATATGCCCGCAGCGGATTTTTCGAGTTATGCCGTATTGCCGCTATTAACCTGATTGTGCTGTTGGCAGCCAATCTTCTGGGTCAAAAGCAGTCCAGAAAAGATAAGGCGCTAAAGATTTTTAACTCATTATTGGCAATTATAACTTTAGTACTCATTGCGACCGCCCTAAGCAAAATGGCTATGTATATCGGGGCTTACGGACTATCGATGCGCCGGCTCCTTCCCTGTATCTTTATGGTCTTTCTGGCCATCATATGCGGGGGTGTGATAGCACTGCAAAAATGGTCATTCTCCATCACGCGCATGGCGGTTGGGGTAGGGGTGGTGATGCTTTGCACCCTTTGCCTGTTTGATCCGGACAGTTTTGTGGCCCACTACAATGCCGAGCGCTACCTTTCTGGAACCCTCGCCAGCTTTGATGTGGAAATCTTGTATCGGTCAGGGCCGGCCGGAGTCGATTCTGCCTTAAAGGTATATGGGCAGACCCATGATCAAGCTTTGCAGGATGAAATAAAACAATATCTTCATAATCAGCGGCAACAGGCTATGCATTACTATGGACAGCCAAGGGACAGCTGGCAAAGAACGCATGCCCGGCAAAAGATTAAGGAATACTTTCTAAAATAAGATGACTGAATGAGAGTCTTGCATAATCAACTTATCCCCTATGAATGATCAGTAACTTTGCGAATGTCATCCTGAGCGAAGCCGAAGGATCTTTAATAGCCAGAACAGGTTTCACCCGTGCCAGATATATTTGACTATATGAATTTCTGATGCTATTATTGAATTAATAAAGGAGTTGCCGCTTTTGGAAGGGCGGTAGGTCCTAAAACGAACTAGGCCGCCTTACTCAAGGGCGGTCGTGCTATTTTCTGTATATCAATAACAGAGAAACAACACCTATGATTACCAAGCAAAATTGAAACAATTCGCTATAGTTACATAGTGCCCCTTTCGGGGTTTAACTCTTGACGGAAATAACAGCAAATGCTAACATTTGAACATCTTTATAAATCATAAACCGATGAGCAAGAGAAGTAAGAATGATTGGATGTACTCAGAGAACCGCTGGTGGTGAGAATGCGGTGGCAGAGATTATTCTGAATGGACTTGCGAG
>DHSK01000050.1 GCA_002408445.1 Syntrophomonas sp. UBA5288 | reverse complement strand
AATAATTTAATTTATAAAGTGAGGTGCAATAAATGCTAGTTTTTAATCCGGGGATATTACCGAAGCAGTATTCTATGCTGCTCTTTCATGCTCTTTCCTATATGGAGATAGAATCGTTGGTTTTGGTATCTCCCGAAACGCCGTTGGTTAGTGTAGGGTATTTCCAGGATTTAAGCGGAGTAGATCTGAATTATTGTCGGGATCATGGGATATCTGTTATGCGCAGGGAACTGGGCGGGGGAACGACCTTATTGGATCACAATCAAATCTTTTATCAAGTGATAATGAAAAAGGAAAATCCCATTCGCCCTCTGTCTATAGATCAACTCTATCGGAATTTTTCACGACCGGTTATAGATAGCTACCGGGCGATGGGAATAGAGACTGTTTTTAAGCCGATCAATGATATTATCACTGCGCAAGGGCGGAAAATATCCGGCGAAGGCGGGGGAGATGTCGGCAACTGCATTGTTTTTGTAGGAGGAATTCTGCTTGATTTCGATTTCGATCTTATGAGTAAAGTGTTAAAGGTCCCTGATGAAAAATTCCGGGATAAGCTTTACAAGACGATGGAGGAAAATCTCAGCACAGTGAAAAAAGAACTGGGGTATATGCCTGAACGGGAACAAATAATCGACATTTTGATCAGTCAGTTTAGCCGGGTGCTCGGAGGACTTACTCCGGCAGCCATTCCTGACGAAGTATGGAAAATGGCGGATAAATTAGGGAAAGAGTATACTTCTGAGAAATTTATGAATATGAACAGTTATTCCGATAAATTCATCACCATCGGGGCCGGGTGCAAAATCAAGTCGGGGATGTACAAGGCTAGAGGAGGATTGATTCAGAGCAATTTAACCACTCGTGACGGTATCATTGCCGAATGTTCACTGACCGGCGATTTTACTTGTTATCCTAAGGATTGCTTTTCCCAGCTGTCTGATTGCATTATAGGCTGTGCTTATAATGAACATGAAGTTGAAAAAAGGATCGCGCAGTTTATAAAACAATCCCAGGTTGAAATTCCAGGGGTTTCAGAGGCTGATATCGGTAAAGCTATTTTTGCCGGCCAATAGAAGAACACCATCTTAGCATGACAAATCAGTGTTCTTCCGGGTGGAATTATTAAAGGGGGATTGGTGCATGAATGAAAACTATATAGGAGAAGACTATATTGTAGTAAAGGCTCTGGAAAATGGGGTCACTATTATCGGCCTTACCCGAGGGCGTGAAACCAAATTTCACCATACCGAGAAACTGGATCAGGGCGAAGTAATGTTTCTGCAGTTTACAGAAAATACTTCAGCCATGAAAATTCGGGGAAAAGCGGAAATAACCCATAGATTCGGAACATTATGCAGCGGTGGGGAATCTGACAAGAAAAAAAGCAAATAAAAATCAAGGGGTGAAAGTATGCCCAAAATCGCAGTGCTCACCAGCGGTGGTGACGCATCCGGAATGAATGCCGCGATACGAGCGGTAGTCAGGTCCGGGATCTATAAGAATATGGATGTATATGGAGTACATCATGGATACGAGGGACTCATAACAGGCCAGTTGGAAAAGATGTCCCGCGGCTCGGTCGCCGATATCATCCAGCGGGGCGGTACTATACTGCAGACCTCTCGTTCAGAAGCTTTCAAAACCGATGAAGGGCGCCAAACTGCCAAACGGGTACTGGATCAACTGGAAATTGAACATTTGGTGGTCATTGGCGGTAACGGAAGTTTTAAGGGCGGATACGAATTTTCCAAGCTGGGCATAAACGTGATCGGCATACCCGCCACCATTGATAATGACATAGTGTATACCAATTCGATAGGCTTTGATACCGCGGTAAATACAGTACTGGAAGCCATTAACCGGATTAGAGATACTGCCAGCAGTCACGGCCGCATTTTTGTGATCGAAGTTATGGGCCGGGATTGCGGGGAACTGGCTCTGACAGCCGGCGTGGCAGGTGGGGCCGAATCCATACTTATTCCGGAAATAGAGAATGACCTGGAAGAGGTAATAGATAAAATTAATCAGGGAAACAGGAGGGGCAAATTACACAGTATCATATTGGTTGCCGAGGGAGTCTATGATGTAATGGAGTTAAGACAATATATCGAAGCCAAGACCGGACATGACACCCGGGTGACTATTCTGGGACATATCCAGCGAGGCGGGCCTCCCACCGCCGTAGATCGCATCCTGGCTTCGTGTATGGGCAAGGCTGCCGTAGATATGATTGCCGCAGGAGAAAAAAATGTGATGGTGGCAGGTCAGGGTGAACAGATCAAATCCATCCCGTTGCAGGAAGTGATTAATGGGACCCGGACTCCGGAACTGAATATGTTTGAGATAGCCCGAATACTTTCAATTTAGCGAGAGGTGTTATAATGCGTAAAACTAAAATAATTTGTACCATCGGGCCGGCCAGCGAGAATTATGAAACAGTGTGCCGGATGATAAAGGCCGGTATGAATGTTGCCCGTCTTAATTTCTCCCACGGAGTTTATGAAGAACATCAGCAGCGTATTAATACGGTACGTCAGGCAGCTTCCGATTTGGGAATACCGGTAGCTATCATGCTGGATACCAAAGGACCGGAGATAAGAACCGGCAAACTGAAAAGTGGTAAAGTCAAATTGGCGGGAGGTCAGGAGTTTACCCTTACCACCAGAGCATTGGATGGCGATGAACATCAAGTCCAGATAACTTATGAGCATCTGCCCGAAGAAGTATCACCCGGGGATTTTATCCTGCTCTCGGATGGTTTGATAAATTTACAGGTTATGGAAACCACTCCTTCCGACATTAAATGCCGGGTAGTTAACGGCGGCGAACTGGGAGAGAAAAAGGGAGTGAATATCCCGGGGGTTCCTATCAAGCTGCCTTTCTTAAGTGAGAAAGATGTTAATGACCTCAATTTTGGGATCGATAATAAAGTTGATTTTATTGCCGCCTCCTTTGTAAGAAGTGCGGAAGACGTACTTGATATAAGAAGGGTGCTGGAGCGGCGCAATGCCGACATTGATATAATTGCCAAAATCGAAAGTCAGAGTGGTGTCGATGCGGTTGACGATATCATCAAAGTGGCAGACGGGGTTATGGTGGCCCGGGGTGATTTAGGAGTAGAGATACCGGGTGAAGAGGTGCCCCTGGTGCAGAAAAACATGGTTAAAAAGTGCAATCAGGCCGGCAAGGTAGTAATCATAGCCACTCAGATGCTGGATTCCATGATTGTTAATCCTAGGCCTACCCGGGCCGAAGTATCAGATGTGGCCAATGCTATATTTGACGGAGCAGATGCCATTATGCTTTCCGGTGAATCAGCCGCGGGCAAATACCCGCTTGAAGCGGTTGAAACCATGGCTCGAATAGCACGGCGGGCCGAAGAAGTATTGCCTTACCAAGAAATGATAGAACGGAAACGAGTACAGGTCAATCTATCGGTGACTGATGCTATAAGCTATGCCACCTGTACCGCTGCCATGAATCTGGGAGCAGCCGCTATCATTACCTCTACCCGTACCGGTTTTACGGCCAGGATGGTATCCAAGTACAGGCCGCAGGCCGACATCATAGCCGCAACCCCCGACCCTAAAATCCTGAATAAGCTGGCTCTGGTATGGGGGGTGTATCCGGTAGTTATGCCGGACACAGACGGGACTGACGCTTTATTGGAACAATCAATTCAGAGTTCCCTGGACAGCGGGTACATTAATAACGGTGACCTGGTAGTACTGACGGCCGGTGTTCCTACCGGCTTTTCCGGTGGCACCAATCTGCTGAAAGTCCATATAGTTGGAACGATATTGGTCGAAGGCATGGGTATTGGCAATAAAAACGCAACCGGTAAAGTGCGGATTATCAGAAACGATGATGACTTAAAGGCTGTCGAAGCAGGAGATGTAGTAGTAACAGATGCTGCCAACAGCAATTTTGTCTTAATTTTAGATAAAATCGGAGCCTTGGTGGCGGAAGTAGGGGGACTCACATCGGATGCTGCCATAATGGGACTTAATGCCGGAATTCCAGTCATAGTAGGGGCCCAAAATGCTACCTCCATCCTCAGCAACGGCATGGTGGTAACGGTCCATACTTCCAGAGGAAGGATATATCAGGGCATTACCCGTGCATTATAGCTACAAAAAAATAAATAGGTAAAACTATCAAAAAACAGGAATATATAGATATATGTCGAAGTACACATAGTAGAGGACTGTTTATGTCGATGCATCAGGAAAAATTTAACGGAAATTCTAAGGAGGTATTTGGGATGAAAGTAATGGTACTAGGTGCAGGTACTATGGGTGCTGGTATTGTTCAAGTAGCTGCTCAGGCAGGCTTTGATGTAGTAGTACGCGATATTAAACAAGAGTTTGTTGACAAAGGTATCAAAGGCATTGATAAAGGTTTAGAGAAAATGGTATCCAAAGGCAGAATGGAAGCCGGGCAAAAAGATGCCATCATGGGCAAAATCAGTGGAACCGTAGATCTGGCAGAAGCCAAAGACTGCGATATCGTAATTGAAGCCGCTGTCGAAATAATGGATATTAAAAAAGCTATTTTCAAAGAACTGGATGCTATCTGCAAACCCGAATGTATCTTGGCAAGCAATACTTCGGCTCTCAGTGTTACCGAGATCGGTGCTGCTACCGGCAGAGCTGACAAAGTCATTGGTATGCATTTCTTCAATCCGGTTCCGGCTATGAAATTAGTTGAAATCATCAAGGGTGCATCCACTTCTCAGGAAACTTATGATTTCACTAAAGATCTGAGTGCCAAAATGGGCAAGAACCCGGTTGAAATCAACGAGGCTCCTGGCTTTGTTGTAAACCGTCTCTTAATTCCCATGCTGAATGAAGGTATGTATGCAGTTATGGAAGGCGTAGCCAATGCTGAAGACGTTGATACTTCCATGAAATTTGGTGCCGGACATCCTATGGGACCTTTGGCATTAGCCGATATGATTGGTCTGGATATCTGCCTGGCTATTATGCAGACTCTGCATAGAGAATTTGGCGATGATAAATATCGTCCCTGCCCGCTGCTGGTAAAAATGGTTCGCGCCGGGAAATTAGGACGTAAGACCGGAGAAGGTTTCTTCAAATACTAAGATCAAGACTAGTTTGAATTTGGAAGGGTAGCACCACTCGCATGGTGCTACTTTTTTTATGGGATGGGAACCAACTTATAAATAGTAGTACGAAAATACTGTTCTTGTCATTCTGAACGCAGTGAAGAATCTTGCCTATATTGATGATTAACAAGGGAAGGATCCTTCGTTAACACTCAGGATGACGCATTTTCGTTGGTGGTTGTGGCCTACGGCCATGGCGGTTAATGTAAAAGAGATGTGGAAAGGAAAAAAGCAGGCTGCATGCCTGCTTTAGGGAAACTGGGATTACTGCGCCATCTCGGTGACGCGCTGCATTCTAACGTCGTTAATAATACTGTTCAAAGTTATCGAATCTATATTGCCGGTAGGTTGAATGCCATGACTGGCTTGATATTGTTTTACAAATGTGCCTGAATCCCCGTCATTGGGCATTCCAAGTTTGACTAGCATCGAGGTGATTTCAGCACCTTCCTCCGGCGATACCACCATAACCTGGGTTGAAGTATTCTCCGCCGCTGTAGAAGCAGTCTGCAGCGCGTTATTTTGGTCCGGTTGAGACTGACCGGCGCCGGACTTTTCTATATCGGCATTCATGGCAGATTGATTTTGATTCTGGGCAGCACTCTTTATTAATTCAAAGTTACTGATCACACCCAGCGTGGAACCGGTAACTATGGCTGCTGCCAAAACCAGAACCAGGAAGAAAAAGGTTGACTTATTCATAATTTTCCTCCTAATAGTAATGCCATTATTTTAAGATATTGGGCCATATTTTTCAAGATGACCCCAGTCCTAGTTATTAAATTGTAAGGGGAAGGGCTGTGTAATTATTATTCACTTATTCTTTAAAAGTGCTACTGCAGTTGAATTGAACATGGCAAAGACCTCATCGCCCTTTTTCAAGTTCATGTCTTTGGCTGCCGCGCTCATCACGGTGGCGGTAACCGGTTGATCACCAACATCTACAATTATGTGGGTCATGTCAGGTCCGTTTTGAATATCCATTATTCTGCCGACCAGCTTGTTAGGATCACTAATTCTCATTTCTTGTATCTCTCCTATCTTTTTTCTATTATGATGCATTAAACTCAACTTTTTTAACCAATAATTGGCTAGGAAAATATACGCAAACGTAAATTATTTTGTAGAAATTTTGAGTATAATATAATATGATATGATAAGTGGAATCCTTTTTAACACAAAAGAATGCGGAGGGGTGAATAAGAGATAGGTAGTAACAAATTTCTCAAAATTTCGGAAGTAAAGGGGATGGCATAAGATGTTTAACGGGAACAAAGTAGTTGATTTTCACGTTCACCTGGCTAAGTATGAGGTTTTTTGCGACCGTGCTCATAAGTGGTTCGCTCAAGCCTTTCCTTCTCTCGATGCTTATGAGGCATTTTGCGATACCTATAAAGATCCGGATGAGTTTATTCGTTTAATGGACGAAAAAGGTGTAGACTACTCGGTGATACTAGCTGAAATCGCGCCTTTGACCACGGGGATAGCCACAAACGAGATGGTCGAATCTTTTTGTCATGGAAATCCGAGATTGATTCCTTTTTGTACCTTTAATCCCTACCTTCATCCGGATATGGGCGAATCTTTAAAAAATTTATGTACACAACATGGATTTAAAGGGGTTAAGCTATATCCTACTTATAACCACTTTTACCCTAATGATCCGGTTTTGTACCCGCTTTACTCGGAAGCGGAAAAGCTGTCAATACCGATTTTATTTCATACCGGTTCTTCAATTTTTGAGAATTCTCGTATAAAATATGGCAACCCGATCTTTTTTGATGATCTGGCTATCGATTTTCCCAACTTAAAGATTATCATGGCGCATGGCGGGCGAGGACCCTGGTATGACGAGGCTTTGACGATGATACGGTTACACAAGAATATTTACATTGATGTAGCTGGACTGCCACCGCAAAAGCTATTAGAATATTTCCCGGATCTGGAGCGGTTTGCGCATAAGTTTGTTTTTGGCACCGATTGGCCAAATGTAGATGTGAAGAAAAACATCGAAAAATTAAATAAACTGCCTGTTTCTCCTGAGGCGATCAAAAAAATATTGGGAGAGAACGCGCTAGAAATTCTAGGCTTATAAGAGAAGAGCCGCACGCAAGCTCAACGTCGTTGCGGCGCTGCAAAATGAGCACTATTGACTATTACCTTAGGTGTTAGCTTATTCAAAAGCGTCCGGTTATTTCCGGACGCTTTTGTGGTTATCTGCGGCTGTTAGAATTTTACCGTTCTTGATGCAGCGGTAAAGGATGAAAAAACCGCCTCGGCGTCTTTCAAGTAATAGACCTGGGTGTTGCCGTCCCCGGCCTTATACATTCCCTGCAAATCGGGATAGGCATCCAGCATAGACTGCTGGGCTTCAAGGCGGTCGTCCTCGACAAGCGTGGCGGCAACACGTACCCACTCTTTTCCGTTGAAAGCACATATTTCCGCCTTCGGATTCAGGGCGATCTGTTTGGCCACGTTTTTAACCCGGCCGGTCTGGATGTATAGCTTGTCCTCCAAGATATTTATGGTGCCGAAGGGACGCACTCGCGGCTGATCTCCTTCTTCGGTAGCGATATAGTATGTGTTACATTTTTTTAAAAATTCATATACTTCCTGCATGATTAATCCTCCTCTTTGTTAAGTATTGTCTCGCAATTACTTTAATAATATAACTACTGATGTTTTTGGCAAGAGCAATCTTCTATTGACAGTCTGCAACATAGCGATTTATAATGTCTTACGTCAAACAGTCCGACATACAACATTAGTATTGTGTGAAGGGGAGGTAAAAATTGGAGAAGAAATTGATAGGAATTGAACTTCGGTGCCTCAATAATCTCATGATGCGTAAAGTTGAAAACTCATCTATTAAAAGACAAATAGAGTCTATTACTGGTACAAACGGTTGGATTATAGGTTTTCTTGCTGCTAACGCAGATAAAGAAATTTATCAAAAAGATTTAGAGAAACAATTTTCTATCACGCGATCAACTGCTTCTAAAGTTTTAATACTAATGGAAAAAAAGGGACTGATTGAACGGCGCGGTGTTCCGCATGATGCCAGATTAAAAAAGTTAGTTCTGACAGAAAAGGCCTGGGAGATCAGTGAGCTAATGATAGATGATGCGACTCGAATGGAACAAACTCTTACTAAGGGATTTACAGACGAAGAAATGGAATACTTTTGTAGTTGTATCCAGAGGATGAAAAATAATATCAGCTAAGTTTCAAAGTTGGTGATATAGTCACTCTTATTTTAGACGATTGGTTGACATTTAACATTTTTATATGCGGCTGTTCTAAGAAAAACAATATGACAACCTGCTTAATAGACCTCAGGCCGAAAGGGAAGCGTAAATGATAAAAAAATTGATTGCCAGTATACGGCAGTATAAAAAAGAATCCATTCTTACCTCAGTATATGTGACCCTAGAATCGATATTCGAAATCCTCATTCCCACGCTGATGGCATATCTAATCGATTATGGTATCAATAAAGAAGATATGTCTTATGTTTTGTCGATGGGGCTTATCCTGTTTATTCTCGCGATAATTTCATTGTTGACCGGCTTTCTGGCTGGCCGCAGCGCGGCGATTGCGTCTTCAGGTTTCGCAAGAAATTTACGCCGTGACATGTTTTATAATGTGCAGAAGTTTTCTTTCTCTAATATTGATAAATTCTCAGCTGCAAGCATTATCACCAGGCTTACTACCGACGTCACCAATGTGCAGAACGCATATCAGATGCTGATTCGGCTCGCGGTGCGAGCGCCGATGATGATTGTGTTCGCATTGATTTTTTCCTTTCGGATCAACATCCATTTATCAGTGATCTTTCTTGCAGTCATTCCAGTACTTGGTACAGGCTTATGGCTGATCATGTCGCGTGTGCACCCGATTTTCGTGCGGGTATTCAATACCTATGACCGTCTGAACAATGTCGTTCAGGAAAATCTACATGGTATCCGGGTCGTCAAATCCTATATCCGTGAAGATTATGAGAAGCAGAAATTCACAGGCATTTCGCAATCGATCTTTCAGGATTTCTCCAAGGCGGAAAAAAGACTGGCGTTTACTATGCCGCTGATGCAGTTCTGCCTCTATGTCAGTATGCTTTTGCTTTCATGGTTTGGAGCCAAAGAAATCATAGCTTGCAATAACAATCCTGTTATAGGGCTATCGACGGGGGAACTGACAAGCCTGATCACCTATGCGCTGCAGATACTTATGAGCCTGATGATGATTGCCATGGTATTGGTCATGATCATTATTTCCCGTGCTTCAGCGGAGCGGATTGTAGAAATCATGACTGAGGAAAGCAATTTGAAAAACGGAGAAAATCCGGTATACAAGGTAAAAGACGGTGCGGTCGCTTTTGAAAACGTCACCTTTACATATGCCCAAAAGGCTGACAAACCGGTTCTTGATGGAATCAATCTTTCTATCGCATCTGGGGAAACGGTTGGTATTCTCGGCGGCACCGGTTCTTCCAAATCGAGTCTGGTTCAGCTTATTCCGCGTCTCTACGACGTTGTAAACGGAAAAATAAGCGTCGGCGGTGTCGATGTGCGCAATTACGATATTGAATCGCTCCGCAATCAAGTGGCCATGGTGCTGCAAAAGAATGTGCTATTTTCCGGTACGATCAAAGAGAATCTTCGCTGGGGTAATGAGAACGCGACGGATGAAGAAATGGTCCGCGCTTGCAAGATTGCGCAGGCTGATGGTTTCATCACGAAGTTTTCGGATAAATATGACACTTACATTGAGCAGGGTGGCGTAAATGTTTCCGGCGGCCAAAAACAGAGGATCTGTATTGCCCGGGCATTGCTAAAAAAACCTAAAATCCTGATTCTGGACGATTCCACCAGCGCAGTCGACACCAAAACGGACAGATCGATTCGCCAGGCATTGCAAACAGATATCCCCAACACAACGAAAATTATCATTGCCCAGCGCGTGGCCTCTGTACAGGATGCCGATAAGATTGTTGTACTTGACGATGGTAAAATCAACGCGGTCGGCAAGCACGCAGAACTGCTCAAAACCTGTGATATCTATAAGGAAGTCTATGAGTCTCAGAATAAAGGAGGCCTTCTCCATGAATAAAATGCTGCTGAAGGGGAATCCGAAAACGCACAGCAGGCATCCGGTACAGCATTTCAAGCCAGGTACGGTCAAAAGGTTGTTTTCCTATATGGCCGCCTATAAAATGCAACTGCTTTCAGTTGTTGTCTGTATACTGTTAAGCGCGGTTGCAAGCGCGGCATCCTCTCTGTTCCTTAAAATCCTGATCGATAAGTACATCGTTCCTTTGCTGGGACAGACGCACCCCGCATTTGCAGGGCTGTTCCGAGCGATTCTTTTTATGGGATTCATCTATATAATTGGTGTGCTTGCCGCTTTGTTCTACAACCGGACAATGGTTGTCATCGCGCAAGGTACGCTGAAAAAAATCCGCGACGAGATGTTCATGCATATGCAGACTCTGCCGATCCGCTATTTTGACACACATACCTACGGCGATGTAATGAGCCACTATACCAATGATACTGATACGTTGCGCCAGGCGATTTCTCAGAGCTTGCCGCAGATGTTCGCTTCCCTGGTTAGCGTTATAGCAGCATTTTTTGCCATGCTTTATCTCAGCGTCGGCCTTACCGTCATCGTTGCTTTATTTGCCTTTGTTTTGTTGAAGGTAATTAAGGCTCTGGTAGGCAGAAGCGGGACCTTTTTTATGAAGCAACAGCAGTCCCTGGGCGATGTTAACGGTTATATCGAAGAAATGATTAACGGCCAGAAGGTGGTAAAAGTTTTCTGCCATGAAAAAAAGATTGAAGAAGAGTTTGATAATAAGAATGATGAACTCTGTTACTGTGCAACTGCGGCGAACACGTACGGCAACATCACCATGCCGGTTGTCGGCAATATGGGTTATATGCTCTATGTGCTGCTTGCCATAATCGGGGGCGCAGCAGGTATAGCGGGGATTCCCAACCTGAGTCTTACCGGCATCAACGTCCTGACGATCGGTACGATCGTATCTTTTCTTACCTTGTCCCGCGGCTTTATCAACCCGATCGGTCAGATTTCCATGCAGTTCAACATGGTGGTTATGGCCCTCGCCGGTGCATCAAGAATTTTTGAACTGATGGATGAGGAAAGCGAACAGGACGGCGGATATGTCACTCTCGTCAATGCCAAAATGGAAAACGGGGAAATAAGAGAATGCAAGGAACGCACGGAAACATGGGCATGGAAGCATCCACACAGCGACGGTACGGTAACCTATACGCCGTTGCGGGGGGACCTTCGCTTCTTCGATGTGGATTTTGCCTACGAGGAGAATAACATCGTTTTGCACAATATTACGCTTTACGCAGAACCCGGCCAGAAGGTGGCTTTTGTCGGCGCGACCGGCGCCGGAAAAACGACTATTACTAATCTTATAAATCGCTTTTATGATCTTGCCGACGGAAAGATCCGGTATGACGGAATAAATATTAATAAAATAAAAAAAGCCGACCTTCGCCGTTCGCTCGGCATTGTTTTGCAGGATGTTAACCTGTTTACAGGAACGGTCATGGACAATATTCGCTACGGCAAGCTGGATGCGACAGATGAAGAATGCATTGCGGCCGCCAAGCTGGCGAATGCCGACGGATTTATCCGTATGCTTCCGCAGGGATATAGCACCGTGCTGGAAGGCGATGGCAGCGGCCTTTCGCAAGGGCAGCGGCAGCTTATTTCCATTGCCCGTGCGGCGGTGGCAGACCCGCCCGTCATGATTCTGGATGAAGCCACTTCTTCGATTGATACCAGAACCGAAGCGATAGTCCAAAAGGGCATGGATGCCTTAATGAAAGGCCGGACGGTTTTTGTAATTGCCCATCGCCTGTCAACCATTCAGAATTCCGACGTAATTATGGTGTTGGAGGATGGCCGTATCATTGAGCGCGGCAGCCATGAACAGCTCATTGAAGAGAGAGGAAAATACTATCAACTGTATACAGGCGCATTTGAACTCGAATAATAAGGCGCTCCATCAAATTCCAGATTATGATACGGCTTTTAGATTATTTATATAACTACATAAGTAAGGTGATTTTTATGTTTATAGAGCAAGCAACGATTCAAGATGTGGAAACAATTTATACGTTATATCTTTAGTTTTTGATACTGCTTGAATATAAGCATATCGTGGAAAGCTAATAAATTCCAAATTTCATCACATTATTCTTGCCTCTTTTGTATGTGAGCTGTCTTCACCAGCCAATCTTTTTTTGAACTCACTAGGTGCCGTGTTTTTGTATTTTTTAAATACTCTGGTAAAGTAATTTGAATCGTTAAAGCCGGTCGCAAAGGCAATTTCTTTAATATTGTATTCGCCTTGTCTCAGAAGCAGGGCAGCTTTTTCGACGCGCAGCTGGGTTATGTAATCTATGGCTGACCTTCCGGTGAGTTTCTTGAAAATCCTACAGAAATGGCCGACACTCAAACAGGCGATGTCTGCAAGTTGCTTCAAATCGATTGCCTGGGTATAGTTGTTTTTAATATAACGAAAGACACTTTGGAGGCGTTTCGTGTTTGCTGCTTGCATATCCGTGAATGCAGCGGCATTGTTTGTCTATGCCTTCCAGAGGAAAAGGTAGGAGAACTTGGGTTGAGTATGATGGTTGAAAACAACACCAGTCTCTTTCAAACTGCATTTACGGTTTCCATAGAGGCGGCCCAGGGTGTTACTACCGGGGTATCGGCCGCCGACCGTGTTACTACGATTAAAGCAGCTATAGCCGATAATGCTGGGCCCAAGGACATTCATTGTCCCGGCCACGTTTTCCCTCTTTGTGCGAAACCGGGAGGAGTACTGGAAAGGAGGGGCCATACAGAAGCAAACGTTGATCTTATGAGGTTGGCCGGACTTAAGCCTTATGGAGTCCTGTGCGAGCTTACCAATCCTGATGGAACTATGGCTCGCCTGCCTGAAGTTATAGCTTTTGCGGAAAAGCATTGCTTCCAGGTTTTAACTGTCAATGACCTGGTTTATTATCGCCAAAGGATCGTTGGCCAACCATAGGCTATTCAATTACACCCTCAACTTCTCTCTACCTACGCTATTTCCAACGAGTCGCCCCGGCGCGGAAAGGATTACAACGACTATTTGAAAATAGCGTTAGGGATGAGATGACTGTGGGAATTTGAAGGGTCTAAAAGGTTCTAATCAAAACAGTGGATTCCATAGCATGAAAGAGCTATAATGTGGTTAGAATTTTACTATAAGGAGTTGATCCCATGCAGATTAAACCCTCCGCCAGCATCCGGCAGAACTACAATGAGATAGCGGATTTGTGCAGGTCTACCGGTGAACCGGTATATCTTACTAAAAACGGCGAGGGCGATCTTGTGGTGATGGATATAGAAACGTTTACCCGCCGTGAAAAAATGCTGAAGTTGCGGGAAGAACTGCTGGCCGTCGAAGAAGATCGTTTGGCCGGGCGCACCGGAACAACACCGGATGAACTGGATAGCTACCTGGACAGCATTATTGATGAGGTGGAACATGGAAAAGAAACCTCAGAATAAGGTGATTGTTTCCGACCGCGCCCGTCAAATGCTGGTGGGCCATGTCCGTTTTCTGGCCCAGAAAAGTCCCACCGCCGCCCGCAAAATCAAAAACGACCTGCTGGATGCCATTCGTTCCTTACAACAAATGCCGCAGCGATTTCCATTTCTGGAGTCCGAGTTTATTCCGCCAAACAAATACCACAAGATGTTCGTTGAGAAATGGTATATTATTTTATACCAAGTTAAAGATCAGACGGTATACGTTGACTACATTGTGGATTGCAGGCAGGATTACGGCTGGCTGGTACGGTAAACTTAACGCTGATTGATCCTCATTCTTACATGAGCACCTATTGACTATAACCTTGGGTGTTAGCTTATGATTGATTCGAGGTGATAAAATGTTAATTAGTGAAGTAAGCAAGGCAACCAATTTAACCAAAAAAGCAATTGAATATTATATAAATCAAGGATTGGTTTTCCCTGAAATTTTAGAAAACGGATATAAATATTTCAATGAAAATGATGTAGAGCATTTAAAGAAAATTTCTGTCTTTCGTAAAATAGGACTTGGTACAGATGATATTAAAGCGATACTTGCAGATGAAAAAGGAGAGGTTTTACAAAAAATAGCAGTACAAAAAGAATTGTGCGTACAAAGGGAAAAAGCAAAACAAGCAATACTTGACCAGCTTAGTATCGGTAAGAGTTTTGCAGAAATAGAAACAACCTTGAATGCCATTGAGCAGAATCAAACGGTTACGGATAAGCTGTTAGAGGCGTTTCCCGGATTTTACGGCCGCTTTATTTGTTTGCATTTTGCCCGATTTTTGAATGAGCCGATTTCGACCCCCCAACAACAGGCTGCTTATAAAGCAATCATAGAGTTTCTGGATGAGGTTCCTGCATTGACCTTTCCAAAAGATTTGCAGGATTTTCTGCTTGAAAACACCCGGCACATCAGCGCAGAGAATATTGGGGAGATGAATGAACAAACCAAGAGGTCTGTGGAAAACCCTGAACAGTTTTTATCAGAAAACAGGGAAATGCTGACATGGTATCTTGAATATAAAAAGTCTGATGAATATAAAAATTCTCCTGCTTTCAAAATTCAGGAGATGCTTAAGGAGTTTAATCAAACAAGTGGATACTATAATGTTTTTATCCCGGCAATGAAAAGGTTAAGTGGTTCTTATGCCGAGTATTATCAACAACTTGAAATTGCTAATGAAAAAATATTATCAAAGTATCCTGAGATTACAAGATTGGATAATGGATGTCTCATAAGGAACTAGCAAAATAGTGAGTCCAAAAGCTTCTCAAAAAAGATCCCGTATTACTATCTAAGTAGTACGGTATCGCTATTTTTATAATGGGCGGTTACCGAGTTATTTGGTCACCACTCCCAGGACAGTGCCTCGTCAGGTGTTTTCGGGACCTTTTTTATAACGATATTTTCCACCGCATTTTGATTGCAATCTGCGCCCGCGAGCGGTCACTGATGCGTTTGCCAGCGGCCACCCGGCGCTACCGAACGGCCGCCCAAATAATTAGACTGTAACCTTTGGATTTATGACGATTGTGTAATGTTTTGTAACACGTTTCATAATCGCATTCGATGAGACTTCGTCGTTAAGGATCATGGATGGCCAGCTCTAGGTTCCCTCTGTGAGCAGACAATGGTGCTTCTGGACAATTCACAGCGTTTTTCCAGGATTTCGAACAGGACTTTGATTTCCCTCTCGTCGGTTATCGTATGCAACAGAAAATTGTCAAGGATTAACAAACCAAGGTTGGTCAACTGTTTGATTTTTCTCTGATACTTTGGATAATCAGAGATTTTCAGAGAAACCATCTGCTCAAGGATGTTTTCACAGTGATAATAGCCGACCCTATAGTTTTGACAGGCACTTATGCCTATCGCCTTCGCAAGATAAGATTTTCCACTGTCTGATGGTCCAAGAACGCAGATATTGAGACCGTCCCTTATGAAATCCATAGAAGACAGTGCCTGGGTGATTCCAGTCGGAAGGTACTCTCTGATCTTGGAATCGGCACATTTTGACATCTCCTGCGGGCAGCCGCCAAGATGCGCACTTCTCAGCCGATTATTGATGCGTTTGCTGACTTTTTCCCGGTATTCCGGGCCAATTAGTTCGCCAATGAGCGTCAGATGGTCGAAATTGAGGAACCGCTCCGAATGAT
>DHSK01000048.1:13040-13722 GCA_002408445.1 Syntrophomonas sp. UBA5288 | reverse complement strand
CATGAGAAAAATCGCCGAGCAAATGGGCAGTTCGGTAGCCCCCATCTACGTAAATTTCAAAAATGTTGAGGAACTGAATGAAGCTTTGCTGGAAAGGATAATAAAGGTTAGTCAACAGCTTTTAAGTGAAGAAAGTTCAGGCAATCCATTTTATGATATGGGGAAGGTAAGCCTGCGGTTTGCAGCGGAGTACGGCACAATTTTCAGAGACTTGGTGATGACCAATAACAGCCGCATTAAAGTCTATGATGAAAAAGTAATACCGGCCTTGATTGAACAGATGAAGCAGGACCCGGAACTGGAAGGTTTCACCGTGGATGAGCTGCAAATTATTTTACTAAAAATGAAGATATTTCAATTAGGCCTGTCGGTAATGGTAGCCAACGGCTCACTGCTCCGGGAGTATGGGCTGCAGGATTTGATGGATTTATTATCAAGCGCTGCTAATGACGTGATACTATCCGCCCGGTGGAGTAAAGGTTAATGAAGAAAAACGAAATGGAGTGATAAAATGTTTAAATGGATTAAATATCTTACATTCCTTTGTTGTTTCACCGTCCTGGTCTTAGCCTTATCTCCAGCTATTGCTTTTGCCAACACTATTCAGGATACTGACTTGGAAGCCTTCTTGGACCGTACCATGAAATCCAAGCTTAAGAAATATCATATTCCCAATGCCGCC
>DHSK01000048.1:0-12654 GCA_002408445.1 Syntrophomonas sp. UBA5288 | reverse complement strand
CCGAACCGATCACCATGACCCATTTGATGACCCACACTCCAGGCTTTGAAGATTACCCTGACATGCTTTTCCGGCTGGCGCAGGATGAACTGCTACCACTGGATGAATATGTGAAGAACTACCTGCCGGCCAGGATATTTCCGGCTGGTGAAGTTGCGGCCTATTCGAATTATGGTACTGCTCTGGCAGGTTATATCGTAGAAAGATTGTCTGGTATGCCTTTTTCAGAGTATGTTGAAAAAAACATTTTCTCGCCTTTGCATATGAACAACAGTACCTACCGGCAGCCTCCGGCTATAGACCCGCCGGGACGTATGGCTAAACCCTACCGATTTATTAATGGATCCTATACTGAAGCAAGTTTCGAATATATCATGCTCGAACCAGCCGGCAGTATGAGCAGTACCGCCTCCGATATGGCCAATTTCATGATAGCTCATTTATCTGGAGGTGCTCTTAATGGAGGGCGAATCCTTAAGGAAGAAACATTAGAAGAAATGCATGAGCGGCATTTTACCTATGACCCGGCTTTGGGAGGCATGACGCTTGGATTCATGGAAGGGGTCTTTAATGACCAGGAAGTGCTATTCCATAGCGGAAGTACGATGCTCTATAACACAGGTCTCTATCTGATGCCGGAAGAGAATACCGGAATTTTTATTTCCTACAGCGGCGGTAATCATCTTCTTCATTCCGAGGTTTTTCAAGAGTTTATGGATTCTTACTATCCGGTTAAAGCTCAAATAACGGGAGTACCCGGCGCAGGCAGCCGGGAAAGGGCTGAATATTTTACCGGTGAATACCAGATGAACCGGAAAAGCGTTACGACTGACGAGAAAATTGTCAGCATATTATCTGGAGGTATTATTAAGGTTGAGGTGAACGAAGATGGGTATCTGCTGGTTACTAATGGCGGAGAAACCAATAAATTCATTGAAGCCGGACCCGGCGTTTACCAGAACCTTAGAACAGGAAGAACCCAGGATGCCTTTGGCCCGTTTCATAAAATTATTTTTAAAACAGATCCCTTCGGCAGGGTAATGCTGACTACCGACGGCCCGATGACATATTCCCAAGCTCCATTTTACGCAACTATCAGTTTTACGGCATTAGCTGCACTAATCATAATATTAATCACCATAAGTTCACTTATTTACTGGATGATCAGAATGATATCAGGTTGGTGTAATTCTATCATTGCTTCCGGGGTTGGAATTGGTACCGCTGTCACCATCTTGCTTTTATTCGCCAACCTGTTTTCTTCGGGTATTGACCCTGTATACCAATTGCCCCAAGAAGCGTTTATGCCTGTAGAGGGAACGCTATTACTTGGTGTTGTACCAACGCTAATGTGGATTTTCAGTGGTTTACTGGTGTCCTTTACGGTGATGGCTTGGTGGAAGGGATTTTGGGGGCGGATGGACCGGGTGCATTATAGTATATTTACCCTGGCGGTTATAGGATTGATGGGGATGCTTAGTTATTGGAATTTACTTAATTAGTTATATCTGTAAGTCAGGGGCGATTTTTTATTACCCAACACATTTCACTAATGCTTCAATTACACGTTTGCATGGTGCTGCTCTTTATCGTTCCCTTAATAGCATTATAAAGTGTACTAATATATATTGTACCGTAATTGGTTATGTTGCAAATATGCGTATATTTAGGAGATTGTTAGGGCTTTTTGCAATAGATTGTAACTTTTCTCATTTATCTGGCAGGGAATATAAGGATACAAAAAGAAATTAAGATTTAGTAATGTAGTTGGCCAACAGAAAGGAAGTAGGATAATAATTTGTCGGGAGTACAAGATGGGAGGAATGCTAAATGGATGGTGAAGAAACAAATATTGACAATGTGATTACCCAGGAATTAAACAGTGATGTATTACCACCTAAAAAAAGACGTGTTCTACCTTGGGTATTGGCCGTTTTAGTGTTAGCTCTTTTGGGTGGCGGCGGTTATTATTACTGGACAACCACACCGGAGTACTCTTTGAAGATGATTGCTAAAGCGATAAAGCAACATGATTTACCTACTTTTGAAAAGTATGTAGATATTGAAAGCGTATCAACCCGTGCGGTTGATCAGTTATGTGAAGTTGCCATTAATGACCCCGAAGAAATACAGAATGAGCTTGCCGATGGCTTAATTGAAATGTTCAAACCCCAACTGGTAAAGGTAGTTAATAAAGAAGTGAAAAGCTTTGTAGAAAAGGGCAGTGTTGAAACCGATGCAAGCCAGGACAAGGAAGATCCAGTTGTGGTGAAAGATCTGCTGAACAAGGCAAAAGATCAATCCATGCAGGTGGTTGGAACTAAATATGTAAAAAAAGAGGGAAATATAGCTATAGTAGGTCTAGAAATAAAGGTTCCAGGATATGATAAAAACCTGGTGGCTGATCTAAAAATGCGTGACATGGGAAACTATTGGCAATTGGCGGAATTGAGCAACTTGGGCGATGTCATTAATGAAAGCAAACGATTAGAAAAAGCCAAACTGGATAAACTGAACCAGCCAATTGTGGAAAAGATAGATAAAGCGCTAGCGTTAGGTAGTGTTACCCTTATAAGAAACTCTGACGATTGGGGCTGGGACGACTCAATTACTTTTTCAGCGGATGCCCATCTTAATGGTACTGTTGCGGTAAATGAGATTCAGGCACAGTTAAATGTAAAGGCTATTGAAGGTGGTCTTCTACTTAATGAAGACCTGGTATTTCAAGGCAACTGGACACCTGGTACATCTATTCCCTTAACTTGGTCAAAAGAAATTAATCCGTTTATTGATTCAGACCAATTGCTTTTTGAAACTCCGACAGAACAGTTATCCATTGATATCCAACCTCAACTTATAAAATTTGCTGATGGTTCTGAATTGAAGCTCCTTGATGAGTTGCCGTAAGGATTTAGTAATGGTAGGTTCTATCTCCATGCTCCCCAGATACCTCTTTATTATGGTTCAAGACGGTACGCTCCGTCTCTATTAATATTATATAAACTGAGAACATTGGATTAAAGTTGAACCCAAATTTCTTCACCGCTATCGTTCATGTATACGGCATACTTTCTTGCTATATGACTCAACTTTAATATATCCTAGAGAAAAATATTAAATGGGGACAGAGGTATATTCATGATGAAGAAAACAAATATTGCAGTATTGGGTTATGGTAATATCGGAAAATATGCGGTTGAGGCCGTACAAGCTTCACCAGACATGCAATTAGCAGGAATCGTGGAACCGGCCGGGGCACTGGAAGGTTCATCCCTGGCCGCAGCTCAAGCTCACAATTTGGTCGCATCGATCGAGGAATTAGCGGAGGTTGATGTTGCCCTGTTATGCATTCCTACCCGGGCAGTACCGGATGTTGCCGCTAAAATATTGGCTATGGGAATTAATACGGTGGACAGTTATGATATTCACGGGCACCTGGCAGATTTGCGCATCAAACTGGATGAAGTTGCCCGCCGCAACCATAGCGTGGCTGTCAATTCAGCCGGCTGGGATCCTGGTACCGATTCTATGGTTCGCTGTATGTTTGAGTTCATGGCTCCCCGCGGCATTACTTATACCAATTTCGGGCCCGGCATGAGTATGGGGCACACCGTAGCTGCCAAATCCATCCCCGGGGTGGAAAATGCCTTGTCGATGACTATCCCGACCGGTACAGGGGTCCATCGTCGGATGGTTTATGTGCAGCTCCGACCGGGAACTGACTTTAATGAAGTTGCAGCAGCCATTAAGAATGACCCCTACTTTGCCAACGATGAAACTATTGTAAGCCAGGTGCCGGATGTGGCTATGTTATTGGATGTAGGGCATGGAGTTAACATGGAGCGCAAAGGTGTTTCGGGCTCAACCCATAACCAGTTGTTAAGTTACTCCATGAAGATAAATAACCCGGCTTTAACTTCGCAGATCATGGTTGCTGCAGCCCGAGCCAGCCTTAAGCAGAAACCGGGTGCCTACACCATGATTCAAATCCCCATTATCGATTACTTGTATGGGAATCCGGATGATATTATCAGGCATCTGGTTTAAGAGCCAACAGAATTGATTTTTCCAAAGTTCTAATCTCTTTTGCAATTGGACTTATAAACCCATAATAGCTCCAAGAAGTGTTGCGCATTTCTTGGAGTTTTTTATTTTTCTGCTCAGGGCTGAAACCAATGTTGGATAATCGCAGAAATCTGCATAATAACGGATAGGTTACTTTGAATGTCGTTCTATTTCCATTTGGCAGCCGTACTGCATTTTTACCTTAAAAAGGATTTTTATGGATAAAAATGGTTGACAGACCTACAATAAAAAAGTTAAATTGTAGTCAACAAATGATACAAAAGTAGGATTACCACCAACAAATATATTAAACGCCAATAATGGCGAAAAAGGGGGAGGCATGAAGGAATATAAAACAGTTATAACCGAGTCAACGGACCCCTTTTTCTTCACTGTTTATGCCAATTCCCGGGAAGCAGAAATATCTGCCTGGGGATGGACGCCGGAAGAACAAGGGGAATTCTTGCGTATGCAATATCAATGTCAGCAACGTTCCTATCAGATGCAATATCCTGATCTGGAGAGCAGAATTATCTATGTTGAAAATACCCCGGCCGGACGTATATTGCTGGCTCAAACCGAAACAGGCCGGGTTCTGGTTGATATAAGCCTGTTGACGGAGTTCCGGAACCGGGGTATCGGTCATGCATTATTGCGGGAGCTGCAAGAAGAGATGCGGCCCGGAGAATCACTGAGGCTGGCCGTGCTAAAAAGCAACCCTGCCCGCCGGTTCTATGAACGGTTGGGATTTCAGCTCCTGCAAGCCGGTGAACCATATTTGACCATGATATGGCGCAAATCTGAGCCTGATAACTGAATCAGGCTGGGAAAGGAAGTGAACAGTCTGGATTCTTTAAGCTGCGATCAAATCTCCCCCTACGTTGACAGCCATTTTATAGTAATTACCCCGGCTGATATGCCTGATATCAAACTAAAACTGCTGCAAGTCAATCCAATCATATCCAACCAGGTCCAGGAAAACTTTTTTCTTATTTTCGAAGGCCCTTTGGAACCTATGCTGAACCAGCAGATATATGAGATGGAGCATGAGCAACTGGGCTCATTATCACTTTTTATGGTACCGGTGGCCAGAAACACCAGTGGTATGCAATATGAGGTAGTCTTTAACCGTTTGCTGTAATGGAGTAATTCCCTTTATAAAAATAATCAAAGGAGGTATTAAACATGGCAGATTGTTTTATAGGCGAAATACGCATGTTTGGAGGAAACTATGCCCCTGTGGGATGGGCACTTTGTGATGGAAGGTCTTTGCCTATTACCCAATATTCAGCATTGTACGCTTTAATCGGCAATATTTATGGAGGAGATGCAACCACCTTTAAATTGCCGGATTTAAGGGGCCGCATTCCTGTAGGCCAGGGCACAGGGAGCGGTATAAGCACCAAAACTATAGGCGAAATGGGCGGAGCGGAAACGGTTGTGCTTAACAGTGCGCAATTGCCGCAACATACTCATGAGATTATGGTCAGCAATGCGCCCGGAACTGCAGCAAGTCCCGAGAACGCTTTTTGGGCAGGCAGTACCGTATTTCAGTATTCTACCAACACACCCAATGGGCAAATGAATGCGGAAGCGATAACCATAACGGGAAGTAATTCGCCTCAGGGGCATGGCAACATGATGCCGTTTATTTGTATTAACTATATTATTTGCCTTGATGATGGTGGTTATTTTCCTACCCGTAATTAAGTGAACTTATACGAAAGAGGAGGGATTTTACATGGAGCCATATTTAGGCGAAATCAGAATATTTGCATTTTCGTTTGCCCCTCGCGGTTGGGCTATTTGTGATGGGTCTGCATTACCGATTAATCAAAACCAAGCTTTGTATAGCTTACTGGGGACTTATTATGGAGGAGACGGTATTACTACATTTAAATTGCCGGATTTGCGCGGAAGGACTGCCATTCACACGACAGATGCACAGCCGGGCCGGCCAATGGGAGAAGAGAATCATATTCTTACGGTTGCTGAGATGCCGCTGCATAACCATCAAGCCCGAGCCAGTGCGCAAGGAGCTGATACTACAAATCCGGCCGGTAATTATTGGGCCAACTGCACATCCAATCCTTATGGGGTTGATTCTACTAAAGCCAGTACTGCACCGGCTCTGGCCAACAGCGGAGCATCACAGGCACATTCAAATATGCAGCCCTATACAGTAATAAATTATTGCATAGCCGTGTTCGGTATATACCCCTCGCGAAATTAAAGGAGGAATGAGAAATGGCAGATCCTTTTATTGGTGAAATTCGTATTTTTGCCGGAAATTTTGCTCCGGTCGGATGGGCCTTCTGTGATGGTCAACAGCTAATGATACAGCAAAATACAGCCTTGTTTGCGGTTATAGGCAATGCATTCGGGGGCGATGGAAGAACCAATTTCAATTTGCCTGATCTTAGGGGTCGGACGGCACTTGGCTATGGAAATGGACCTAATCTGACTCCCCGTCCAATAGCACAGAAAGGTGGAGCAGCCACTGTTCAGCTAACCAGTGACAATCTGCCCGCCCATACTCATGTACCCAATTGTCAAACTACTGCTGATTCAAAGTCTCCGGACGGAACCATATGGTCCAGTACGGGAAGAGGAGGAGCAAGCGTCTATAACAGCCAGCCTGGCATTGGTATGAACCTGCAAGCTGTCATAGGAACAGGGGGAAATGCCGCGCATAATAATACCCAGCCCAATTTAGGCTTAATCTTTATCATAGCTTTGCAAGGGTTCTTTCCGCCCCGTGGTTAGTTCAAACAGATAGATAAGGATCAACGGATAAGGAGGGTTATATGATTATAGTAAAAAAACCGATCCGCTATCTTCTTTTACTGTTATTTCTGGCCGGTATTCAACTATTATGGCCGACTGCCGATGTATCTGCAGCCGATCTGGTTATTGGTACCAGCGCGGATATTTTTACAGATGATGCTGGGGTATATGCTTACTACTTTGCACCAGAACGCAGTGCTTATGAACTATATTTTGGTTATGATTCTGATTATGGTAATGTCAATAAGGCTGCGGTTAGATTTGATTTAAACGGTATTGAAAACCGTCCCATAAAGAAAGCTGAACTTAAAATATATGTCATTAATTACACCCGAAATCCAGAGAGTGCTGTTCCTTTTGTAAATGTTTGGGAATCTAATAATGACACATGGGCTGATGCTGATGGGGCAGCTTTTCCATCAGAAGATAAAAAAATAATAGAGAATTATACTTTTGCATCAGGTGATATAAATAGCTGGAAAAGCATTGATGTTACGAGTTATATTGAATCTCAATATACTGGTGATAAAATGGCTACTTTGGTCTTAATTGGTGACCAAAGCACTACACCGGATAAAAACAGGAGTTTTATTGCTTTTTATGATCACCTTCAGGGAGGAGATTGGGGAGCACGTCTGGAGATTACTTATGTACCCCCGCCGACTATATTTAGTATTAGTCCTAACCAAGGACCTCTTGCGGGAGGAAACAGTGTTGCCATAAGCGGTGAAAATTTGGATGAAGCAACTTCTGCAACTATAGGCGGAAATGCCGCTGCCATAACCGGTAACACCGATACCGTCCTAACGGTTACCGTACCGGCCGGTACGGCAGGAGCCAAGGATGTAGTTGTCGCCACAGTCGTAGGAAGTACAACCGGAACAGGTCTATATACTTACGTACTTGCTCCAACGGTAAGCAGTATCAGTCCGAACCAGGGTCCGCTTGCCGGAGGTACCAGCGTTACTATAACCGGTACCAACTTAACCGGAGCAACCGCCGTGACCATAGGTGGAAATACCGCTACAGGAATTACGGTAGTAAATGACACCACCATAACTGTCACTGTGCCATCCGGTACAGCGGGAGCCAAAGATGTGGTTGTAACCACAGCAGGAGGCAGCGGAACCGGAGTGAGCCTGTATACCTACATAACCACCCCCATCGTTACCACCAACTCGGTAACCAATATTACCGCCACCGGGGCTGAGATAACCGGCAGTGTAAGTGCGGACGGGGGAGCGGCTATCACTGAGCGGGGGTTTGTTTATGGAAATGCGGAAAATCCAATCATAACAGACTTAAAACAAACTGTAACCGGAACCACCGGAGAAATGACAGCCACTCTGACTGGTCTTATTCCCAGCACACCGTACCATGTCAGAGCCTATGCCACTAATAATGTGGGTACAAGTTATGGATCTGACGTTAGCTTTGATACAGCAGCCAAAACTGTTACCATAGCGGCTAACCCGGCCCTGAGCGAAGAGAATCTGGATACGGCCAGCTTAGATGTCACCCTTGACGGAGACACCTTTGCTGATGCCAGCCTGGATAAGGCCAATTTTACCCTAAACAATGCTCCCGGTGGATTAACCGTAGAAACTGTAACCCATGATTCTGCCACCACTTGCACGGTTGACCTGGCCTTTGACGAAACCGATTTCTATGATGATAAAAATTTAAGCCTAACGATTAATGGAGCAGAGCTGGCCGGATACACTAATCTTACTTCCAATGGGCTCACCATAACCGCAAAGGCCAAAACAGCTCCTACTGTTAGCCTTACCACGGTAACAAATGTTACTGCCAGCGCAGCTCATTTAGCCAGTGCAGTAATTGCTGACGGAGGAGGAGGGGTTAGCGTTTGCGGATTTGTTTACGGGACCGAGCCCAGCCCGACTCTTGACAAGGTAGAGTTCGGCGGAGCTATTGGAACCATAGAGGCTGATCTAATTAATCTAAGGCCGAATACAACTTACTATGCCAGATCTTATGCCGGTAACAGTATAGGTACCAGCTATAGCCCGGATGTCAGTTTCATCACGATGGCTACGGGCGTGACCATAGCAGCCGATCCGGCTCTGACCAGGCAAGATCTCAACACGGCCAGATTAAATGCAACTGTCGAATGGGATGCCTTTATTGATGATGCACTGGATAAGAATAATTTTCTCTTAAATAATGCGCCGGACGGGTTAAGCGTGGCAGACGTAGTCTATAGTACGGAAACCACCTGCGTTATAGATCTGGCCTACGATGGAACCGATTTTACAGGCAATAGAAATATAAGTTTGACCATTAATGGAACAGAACTGACCGGTTCGGATAATCTTACTTCTAATGAATTGACCATAACTAATGCCACCGAACCGGATGCACCGACCAATGTTACCGCAACCGCCGGCAATAAACAGGCGACCGTTTACTTTACCCCGCCGCTGAATAATGGCGGCAGTGCGATTACAGGCTATATAGTTACATCAGCGCCCGGCAATATTACCGCCACCGGAAGTGCAAGTCCCATTACAGTTACCGGTCTAAATAACGGTACGCCCTATACTTTTACGGTGACAGCAGTAAACGCGATCGGGAATAGTCCGCCATCCGGCGCATCACCGGCGGTTACCCCCAAAGCATCTTCCAGTAGTGGACATAGCAACAGCAATAAAACAATTTCTGCAGCAGATAAAATAGTACCCGAAGAAGGTGGGGAAATTAACCTGGGTAGTGAGGTAAAGCTGGACATCCCGGCGGGAGCTTTGCAAGGGACCGACCCGGTAAATATCAGCATTACCAAGGTCAGTTCGCCGCCCCTGGTACCCAGCGGCTTTGTGCTTCTGGGCCAGGTTTACGAATTGTCCGCAGGTGAATCGGGCAGCTGTAGCTTTAATGAACCGGTTACCATTACATTCACCTTCGACCCGGAACTGGTACCCCCGGGATTCCAGTCGGCCGTACATTATTACAATATTAATACCGGAGAATGGGTCAATATTGAGGGAACCGTATCAGGTGATAAGATTAGCATAACAATTGACCATTTTACCGAATTTGCCGTTATGGCTGTCAAAACACCCGATCAGCCGGAACCGGTGCCGGATAAATTTACCGATATAAAGGGTCACTGGGCTGAAGCAGCCATCAACCAAGTGGCAGATTCAGGCATGATCAAAGGTTATGCGGATGGGACTTTCAGGCCCGACCAGACCATTACCAGAGCTGAATTTACGGTAGTGCTGGTTAAAGCCCTGCAGCTAAACAGCGGAACTAACAGGTACTATAAAGACAGTGCCCGGCATTGGGCCCGGGATTATATATCCATAGCAGCCGCAAACGGCATTATTAATGGATATGATGCAGATACCTTCGGCCCGGATGATCCCATCACCCGGGAGCAAATGGCAGTGATGGCTATAAAAGCGTCCCAACTTGATAAAGTAGCACCGGGTAAAAAGTTTGCCGATGACAGCAGTATTTCAGCCTGGGCACGAGATTCGATTTATACTGCCTGGGCTAATGAAATCATAGGTGGTTATCCTGACCATACCATCAAGCCTCTGACCCATACTACCCGGGCTGAGGCCGTAACGGTCATAAACCTGCTGCTTAATAGAAAACACCCTGATCCGGCATAATCTATCACTATAAAAAAAACTGCACCACAGCTATTTCATAAGAAGTGGCTGTGGTATAATTTGGCACCACATGCACCCTAAAACTATTATCCACCATGCGCATATATTACCGTGCAAAATGAGCAGCTTTTAAAGAAAACTGCTTAATTTATGCATAACTTATATTTGCTGTAGACATTTAAGCTAAAGTTTTCAGCGAGATGCTTGGAGGATTTGATGGTGGAGATCAAAAGAGGAGATATTTATTTAGCTAAATTAGACCCGGTTATTTATCCTGAGCCAGACACAGGCAACCCGGTTTTGATTATTCAAAACGACATTGCCAACCAGTACGCTCCTACTACAATTGTTGCGGCTATTACTTCGCAGACTTCAAAGGTTAAACTGCCAACCCGTATAAATCTAAACGACAAGAGGTTTGGCTTACATAAGGATTCGGTTATTTTATTGGAACAAATCAGAACTATTGATAAAAACCTTCTAAGAGAAAAGATTGGTTCCATTGATGAGGCAACAATGCAAAAAGTATCAGATGCGCTCATGATTTCTCAAGGAATAAAGTGACCAGGCATAAAGGGACAAGTTCCGCGTCCCGCTTTTAAGATCGATTAATGACACTTTTGGATAATCCGGTTATCCGGGATAATTGCCTTATTGTAAGTCCTGTGAGAGCCTGCAGGTGAAACTCCTGTGGGCTATTTTATTGAGAGGTCGGGGACTAGCCCCCGACCTCTCAATCGTTATGATGAACGCAAAGCGGTCGTGAGACGGTTCAGTGACAGTATCGGCAGTTGGGGTGAGCCATCAATGCTGGAAAAAGCATTGATGGCGAAATTCCAGAAACCGCCGCATGGGTTGGGCTTTTTCCAGCTGTTCCACGCGTTCATGGCATTGGCCAGTTCCTGGACCACATCATCCGTGTAGCGGAACCGTGGTTTGAACAGAACCGGCATGGTCACCACCAGCGCCTCGCTTTCAGCGGTGGCCGGCACCAGGGTATACCCGTATTGTATCGCTACGGAGAGATCGGTTTCTTGGACGGGAGTACCCAGGATCTGTGAGAAGAGATCACGGATCGCCGATACCAGGCCGCCGGATGCGCCGAAGGGGAACGGGATATTCCAGGTCAGGAGCGGCGTGGCGATACCCGGGAAAGCGATCATCGGCGTTTCATAGATAAAACTGCGATTGGTCGGGATGGTAATCTGACCCGCGCTGCCGTTGATTTTCAAGAGATCCCGATTGCGGATCACCCCGACCAGGCTGACGCCGTTCTGCTGGTTCATGATGTCGAGACCGCTAAACGTAAGTTTCAGCAACAGCCGGGTATTCACCGGAAACTGCGCGGCGGACACTTCGGGGAAGGTATAGGTCAATATGCCGCTTACAGGTTGGCCTTTGCTCAGGGTAACGCTTTCCTTGCCGTCGGCGCTGACAATGATGTCGGGTGGATTGACGCCCGGCCAGGGGAGAACCGTATTGTAGCACAGATTCAATCCGGAATAATACCTGCCCTGTTGGTCCGGAACCAGCCTGACGCTGTAGTCGAAAATCTGGGTCTGCGGGCTGGCATTGGCCTTTAGGGCGTTGACGCCGGGCAGCCAGTGACGCTGCCAGCTCTCGCTGATGTCCAGCGCCAGCGAGGCGAAAGTAGCAACGGCATTTTGCAGGTTTTCTTCCAGGCCGATGCCGGAGACGGTAAGCAGCCGCTCCAGCATGCTCCACAGTTTATCTGCCACGTTGATATACTGCCCCAGGGTTTGCATCAGGGTGGGTAACTGGTTGCTTCCCTGCAGCGTAGTGCTTGCCTGATAGGGCTGATTTAGGCGCAATGTCAAGGTGATCAGATCCTGGGCGGCGTCCTGATGTTCGTAGATCATGTTGTAATTCCATTCCTTGGCTTGGGCAATGGACGCAGGCTGGTTCCCGCCGGAATAGGCGGCCTCCGTGGTCTGGGAAACCAGGCGCGGCAGCTCCGGATAGGAACGCAGGGGCAGCGGTATGACGGCCCGGCCCAGGTTAATGGAAAGGGACGGATCGGCCGACACCGTACTGTCGCCGTTGATGAAGGTGAGCCAGTTAGACGCCTCGTATTCACAGATTCCTTCCGTTTTCTCAATATCGAATTCCAGCTCCTGATAGTTATAGGTCAACTGCAGGTCCA
>DHSK01000032.1 GCA_002408445.1 Syntrophomonas sp. UBA5288 | reverse complement strand
TGTGCCCATCCTTGCCGCTATCAATATACCTTGATGGAAGAAAAAAGGCCCGGTCAATACTATCCCGTTTTCGAAGATGAACAGGGTACCTATATATTGAACTCGCGCGACCTCTGTCTGATCGGGTATTTGCCGCAGTTGATCGCTGCCGGGGCAGATGCCTTTAAGATAGAGGGCAGGATGAAAAGTCCGCTTTATGTAGCCAGTGCTGCAACCACTTACCGGGAGGCCATAGATACCTGTATAAATAGACCGGACCTTTATGAGAGCAGTTTGCCGCGCTGGCAGACGGAACTGGCCTGGACAGCCACCCGGCCCTATACCAGCGGATTCATAACCGGGGAAGATGAAAGCATCCAGGATATTAATAAAGAAGAAATAGAGCATGCCGATTTTGTAGGAGTGGTACATTCCTATAATTCACTTTATCAGGCTCTGGTGGTTCAGCAAAGGGCCAACTTCGGGCCCGGTGATAACCTGGAATTGCTCCTGCCTGAGGGCCGCACCGAAAAAGTGGAACTGGTGCGCTTATATGACGAAAACGGTGACGAAATTGACCGTGCCCGCCATCCCCTGCAAACGGTCCTGGTACCGTTTACGCAGCCTGTGCCCGAGTATGCCATTTTACGGAAGGTTTGAACGGGATGGAAAAAATCTATGCGGTGGTAGCACCGAAAAAAATTGATATGCTGAGTAAACTGCTGGAAGGATTTGAGGGTCTGGGTATTGTCTCCACTATCGACCAGAACAAAGGCCTGGTGCTTATAAGGACCACTGCCGATAGCAGCCATGACCTGCTGGAGGTTTTGGAACACATGCCCTTCCCGGTACAAATATTTAAAACTGAATAGGTATAACTCACCTCCTGCCGGTTAATTCTATTTATAAAACGGTCAGGAGGTGTTTTTTTGCCCAACCGGCGTATCTACATAACCATTTTAGTATTCTTTTTTATTTTTACGGGACTCATGGCCAATGTGTTTTATCTGCAAATAGTAAAAGGTGAAAAGCTGGCCCGCGAAGCTGCGGCCATGCGGGACCGGCAGATAGAACTAAGCGAATACCCCCGGGGCGAAATACTGGATAGAAATCTCCTGCCCTTAACCGGCACGGTTGCCTCCAATGCGGTTTATTGTTTACCCAGTGTAATAGGAAATGAATACACTTCGTCTGGCGGTGTTAACAGCGAAGCCCGCGCGCAGCAGTTCAAACATACCTCTCAATTTCTGGCCAATGTCCTGCCTGGTTTAAATGAGAACCAAATTTATAGCAGTCTGAAACAGGCCGTGGCTAATAACGTTTCTTTCCTGCGGATAAAATCAGGTTTAAACAGTTCGCAGATGGAGCGTATCAACTCATCCCAGATTTCCGGTCTGGTGGTGGCTCCCATACTCAAAAGGTATGAAGATTCAGGTTTTGGCGCCCATCTGCTGGGATATGTAAATACCAGTAATGAAGGTCAGGCCGGTCTGGAAAAAATGTATGACGATATCCTGACCCGCAAACAGTCGGCGCAGCAGCTGGTATCTGTACTGGATGCCCGCGGGATGGCTATCCAGGGATTAATGTTTAAAATTAAAAATGAACAAGAAAATAATGGGGTGGTAGTTTCAACCATTGATAAACGGGTTCAGCAGATAGTTGAGCATGCCATGAATAACAGGGTCAAAAAAGGTGCCGCAGTTGTTCTGGATGTAAAAAGCCGGGAAGTAATAGCGATGGCCAGCCGTCCTGCTTTTAACCCTTATGAAGTGGATAAGTTGATTGCGGTTGATAAACAGAGCAGCCTTATGAACCGTGCTTTAACCCCTTATTACCCCGGATCGTTATTTAAAATCCTGATCACTGCGGCAGTTCTGGAAGAAAAGCTGGTAGATGTGAATGAAAAATTTCAGTGTACCGGGAAATATGAGTTCAATGAACAGTTATCCATATCCTGTTGGAAGGAAGAGGGGCATGGTTCCATTACATTTCGGGAAGCCCTGGCTCTTTCCTGCAATCCTACCTTTATAACTATAGCCCAGCGGCTGGGACGTACCAAGATGCTTGAATATGTCAGGTCTTTTCATCTTACCGATGAAAGCCTGGCCGGATATAACTGCGGCTCCTGGGGCAGCTATGTGCACATAGAGGGTGGGGCACCCGCCTTGGGCAACGCCTGTCTGGGGCAAGAAGGTATCATGCTTACACCTCTGCAGCTAGCCGGTCTGGTAGCCACAATAGCTGATGATGGCCGCTGGGTGCAGCCCTCGCTGGTGCGCTATACGATAGATCAAAAGGGGAAAACCAGTTATCCCCACCATAAAAACAGTGAACAGGCGGTAAGCTCTGCGACTGCCCGACAGGTGCAGGATTTGCTGAAACTGACCGTCAGTGAGGGCACCGGTAAAACCGCCGCGTTAAAGGAGATAACGGTAGCCGGCAAAACGGCCACCAGTGAAACCGGAAGCCTGAGCGAAGATCAAGAGCAGGTGCTAAATACCTGGTTCGGTGGTTATTTTCCCGCTGACAAGCCCGAATGGGCTATCGTGGTTTTGTCGGAAGACGGAACCTCCGGAGCCCAAAATGCCGCCCCCGTATTCCGAGACATCGCCCGCGGAATCCTGCAATACTATCCCTAAACATCCCTAAACAGGGGACGGTTCTTTGTTTTATGATCTATAAATCTTGTTAACAGTAAATCCTGTTAGTCTAGATATCTGTCTTAATGAAGTTCCATCAAGTTCTTTTAAATATTTCAATACCTCTGCCTGCGTCTTCTGCGGTTGATTCTGTAAAGATGCCAATATGAGGTGGTACTTATCCATAACTAATTCTTTTATTTCTTTATCAGATATTGTTTTTCTTACTTCCGTGACTTCAAGACATTCATCGGTACTGATTTCCGCATTGAATACAATAAAACTTTGTATAGATTTGTCTCTATCAGTATCCCACATACTCAATACAAAATCAGTATCAACAATCCCTTTTTCGCCTATATATTCTTTATAGCTACTCCATTCATATGTTTCTATATCTTTTACTAATCCTGCTTTTATTGGGTTTTGATGTATGTATCTTAACACTGTTAAAAAATATCTGTCATTTTCCACTGCCTCACTTTTATATCGATCCTGGAATAGGTGACCCTTTCTACCATACTGCCAATTATACCAGTATACATAAGCGGTTCCTATTCTTTTCATGGTATTGGAGAGCTCTTCTTTCCCTTCTTTTACTAATAAATGTACATGATTTCCCATTAAACAATATGCATATATTTTGTAATCTATCTCTGTTTTGTATCTTTCAAGGATATCAATGAATTTTTTATTATCTTCTTCATCTTCAAATATGTTTTGCTGATTGATTCCTCTTAACATAATATGATATATTCCACTCTCACTCTTTTCTCTTGCTGTTCTCGGCATAAAAAATCACCTCAACAGTAGGCTATCATTCTGTTGAGGGTTTGTCAAACGAAGAACCGTCCCCTGTTCTATTTCTGTTCTATTTCATAAGGTAATCGATCATCAATGGCATAAAATGCGGCAATATTTCCGGCAGCATTTTGGGCATCAATTCCAGCATTGCACCCGGCATCAGGTCCGGCAGTTGTTCGGCCATGAAATCCGGCATCGGGACCTGGGCTTTGACCATTTCCAACATTTTGGGCATTACCTTCGGCATCATACCGGGCAGAAGCAGCGAAAATAATTTGGGCATCACCGGGACCATCATTTTCAACATCGGTTTCTTAACCGGCTGGGGCTGCCGTTTAAGCCATCTCATCATTGCGGCCATAGGTCTTGGCATGGCGTTTATCATGTCATCAAGCATTTCGGCCATCATAGCGGCCATGCCCGAAGGTGTCATCATCCGGATCATGACATCGAATGTGGCCCAGCGCTCATTAATTACCGGAGTACTGTCTTTGACTTCAAGGCCGCAACTCTCGGCCATAAACGCTGCCATATCCTTAACCTTAAGATTGTCCATCTTATAGTAATCAGCAGTGGCCTGAAGCTGCACCCGGCAGCAGGGGCAGGCGGTGATAATGGTATCGGCACCGGCGGCAACCGCTTCATCCAAACGGATTTTACCGATCTGTGCGGCAGTATCAGGATTTTCGACCAGGGTAAGAACCGAACCACAGCAGTGCGCTTTATCCCGGTTATATTCCATCTCCCGGAAATCGATTCCCGGTACTGATTTTAATAATTCTCGCGGTGGTTCATAAATTCCGCCGGCTCTGCCCATATGACAAGGGTCGTGGTAAGTTATGGCACCATCCATGCCGTGTTCGGGGACAAAACTGCCATCGGCGATTTTTTCTGCTATAACTTCAGAATAATGTTTGGCCGTAAAGGGGTATTCTTCACCGCGGTCCAGGGTAAAGCGTTTATAAAAGGTTTCCCATACCAATCTGCACGCCGGGCAGGAAGTGATAATAGTGGTTGCGCCGCGTGCTTTCATGGCTGCCATATTATGCTCCATTATTTCTTCAAACACGTCCCACTTGCCTGACATTAACATGGGGATACCGCAGCAGGCTTCCTCTTGGGCCAGGTAAGAAAATTCCACTCCGGCTTTCTTCAACAACCGGGCGGTAGAGACTGCGATATCCTGTTCCACAAAAGAGGCAGTACAGCCAGGAAAATAGGCGATATCGCTCTTTTCTTTTATATAGGAACGGATGTCGTCAGGTACCCAGGCATCCCGGTCTTTACTGTAATGGGCCCAGATATTGCGCTCTTTGTGCGCGCTGGCCGCCATAATCTGAAAAGCCGGCAGGGTATGATAGCCCTCATCCTGTACCAGCTGTCCCCTGAGTTTGAACCAGGATGGTTCGATAGGTAATTCCAACTGGCATTTCTCAGTGCAGATATCACAGGTCGTACATGATAGAAAAGTACTGACATCGCTTTGGGTGATATCCGTCTGGCCGTCGGCCACCATTTTTAAGAGATTCCATTTTCCCCGGGGCGATTGAGATTCCCAGCCACGGCCGGAATACTGGGTGCATTCGTCTACACAATAACCGCATCCGGCACAAGCGTAACTAAACCAGGTGATATCACCCGGCAAACCCCGGCGCGGGATATAAGTCTCACCGGGCTCATTGCCTTTGTTCATTCCGGCTATAATGCGGATGATTGGCTCAAAAGGCATGGCCATGGTGAGCATTTTGGCCACCATACGCTGTTGTGTTACCTTGCCCGGGTTCATGATATTGGCTCTGTCATACTGATTTTTAAACTGCTCTATAGCTTTAACTGCCTTTGCTCCGAGAACTTGTTCGGGCCACTCGGAAAAATAAAGACCGGTGCCATATGGCCTTCCACCATTGCGCCATGCAATTTTCAGTATGGTAAGAGACAATCCAAAAGCCAGATTAAAACCGAATTTCCGCTCATCGTGGGGAATAAAGCCTAGCAATACGATATCTCCGCCCTGAACGGCGAATCCTTCCAAAAGCAGGGGTAGCTTGATTTTACTCTCAAGCTCCCTGAGGACCTGCTTAAGCCGGTCTGCCGGAACGATGACTTCAGCCGGAATAAAGGAGGGGGCCAGACGTTTCGCTTTCATAGGACTAAAGCGCTCCTCCCATTCATGCTCGGCTGCTGAGGAGTCAAGCATCTCTGCCCCGGTTTCCCGCGCCAGCATCTCCAGTTGGCTATCAACTTCGGCTGATGAATCATAAACTACCAGTACTATATATTTTTCAGGCATAGCAGTACGGGTTGTACCCTTACTATTATGACTCTTTTTCAGCGGTATCAGGTTTTTAAAATGAACAGCTGCAGGATTAACAAAACTAAGCGACCATAGCGGCAAATGCCGGGCGTAGCTACCCTGCACAAAAGCGGCAGCTTCAGTTTGGCTGCTTAAGGCATAAGCCCTTTTGGTTCTCACTTTTAATGGGTTCACCTTAAACGTAATGGATGTTATAAAACCGGTTGTACCTGATGCTCCGATGACCGTATCTAAATCATCTCTTTTTATGTCTGCTAATTTACCATCTGGTCTGACCAGGGTAACTTGCTGGATTATGCTCTTAAAATAACCGGTGGCGTAGCTGCCGATACCGGCCCCTCCGGTGGCCAGCCATCCGCCCACAGTGGAGGAGGGGGCACTGGTGGGATAAGATTTCAGGGTTAGACCGGCCGGATTAAGCTGGTCTTCTATCTTTTGCCAGACTGCGCCTGGCTGTACTGTAACGGTGCGCTGATTTACATCAATTGCAATATCTTTCATCCGGTTAAACTCTACCACCACCCCGGCGTCAAGGGGTATAACTCCGCCATAACCGGAAGTAGCTTTACCTCTTGCAACCAGGGGTATACGGTTTTTAACGGCCCAGTTGGTTAAAAATAAAACCTCTTCGAGATTCACCGGCTGAACAATGGCCCGGGGTATACGGTTACCGGCCAGCGGGCTGATTATGCCCGGCATAGTGCCAACGTCGCCGGCGTATAACATTCGTTCCCGAAGATCATAATTTATTCTGGTACCCAAAACAGCGGTTAGTTCTGTTTGTTGAAATGAAGATAAATTTCTCAATACCATTACCCCCTTAGGGTATATTATTTAATCTAATTATATATAGGATCATACAAACCCGCAATAGTAAAAATACTGTCGATTATATTGCAAAGTATTAATAACAATGGTAAAAATAAGTGTGCCAATATACGGAAGGGCACAACTTATGTTCCCTCGTGGTCACTTATTGGTGGTTTTTTCAAGGATGATGCAGATGATAGCATTAAGTTGGTTGGTTAGATGGCTATAGTGGGGGAAGGGGGATAGGTCGGGCTATAGTATAGCGAAAGCAAGTTTCGATTATGCGCTGGTGCCTCTTGCGCGCCCTGACCTGAAAAGAACGAACAGGGGATACCGCACCTGGTGCAGTATCCCCTTGATGTTTTTATCCAGCATATTTTTCCCGGTTGATGTTACCTCAAGCCGGCATAATTTAGCCTATGTTTCAGTTAAATTAACCTAACAGGGCTTTGTAATCTAAAATTTTGATTAGGTTATTATCAGACCGGGCTATTCCCAGTAAATAGTTACTCGGGACTTCAGACTCTGTATTATCCGGCGATTCTAGTTCAGAAGATTCATAATCAAAATTATCTCCCAGGCTTTCTACCAAGAGACCTACCTGGGAATAATTGATTTCCATAATAATAATGCGGCAATCTGCATCCATATTAGTTGCGTCACCGGTTAGTTTTTTCTTCAAATCAATGATGGGAATAATAACTCCTTTGACCTTGATTACTCCTAATAGATAATCAGCCGTATGGGGAAGTTGATTTATTTCGGGTACCTGCATGATTTCAATGATGTTATCAGCGGGCAAACCGAATTCTTCATTTCCTAACTTAAAACTGACCTGGCCCTCTGTTGTAGATTTCATTACCATGTTTATTATCCTTCCTGTTGAGAAATATAACCAGCATTTTCATAAACCCAAATATATTTTATGAATAGTATAATATATTAACATATAAAAGACAACAGAATACAACAATATTCAACAAAATCCCCTAATATTATTACGTAATGTTAATAAAATTACTTTATACCCAATATTATATCCATCTAATTATACCTGTTTTAATTAGAAATACAATTATTTTAAGTTTAAAATATTGGCCTACCCTATAATATAAAAAGGAGACGGGACTTTCATATGACATAAAAATCCACCGTCTCCTGTTAATGCGGTAATTGTTATTAGGAAGTGGGAATCTGCCTGGAACTCATATCGATAATTTGCATTCCGCCCGGAATTTTAAAAACAGCATCATCAATTTTGTCAAATTTATAGTCTTTATATTCAATAATTACCTTTCCCCTATCATCTGCAGTTTCTATCCGTGCCGGGAGGCCTTTATCCTGCAGGAGCCATACTATTTCAGCGGTATTTCCATCACCTGTTTGATATACTTTGCACTTTTTGCCATCGTATAGTTCGTCTCTCAGGAATTTCATGGTTCCAGTTTCTATTGCTTGTAGCTGTTCCTTAGGGCTGGTTATATTGGATCCCTCTGCCGGCATCTTCATAGCTGTATTTTGTCCGGGCTGACACATATAAAGTGCTTTGTCGGTTTGATTTAATATAGTGACGATTTTCTCACCATTTTCAGGATTTGATGCTTCCAGACGCAAATTGCCGCTTTTGAACCACAATTTAGAGGTATCAGACTTGCCACCGGGGAGAATGGTGTTTACCGTACAGGAGAATTCGCTGATACCCTGGCCGGTCTTTAGCAGGTCGGCGGGATCTTCTTTACCGGCTGAATCGGTTTGATTGACCGGTTTGGTTTTTTCGCTGGAGGCTGCCGGCTGACACCCGGTCAGGCTGACAATAAACGCAAAACAAACGAGACCTGCCAGTACTTTCGTAGCATTAAACTTATTCAATCCATATCACACTCCTTATCTTATGATCTATGGGCCCAACTTTTTATTGATTATATGTTAAAATAGAATATATTCTAAATAACACCACAAAGAGGAATTATTAGCAACTATTTTTCATACACCGTTAATGACATGTCAAAGCAAGTCACGTCTTCTACAGTGAAGCTTGAGCGAGCATAGATTTAAGAATTGGAAAATGGATCATAAATAATTTTAATAACTGCTTTAGTGTGATGGTAAAATATTCAATTAATTTTCAGTTCCGGCTCAGTAAGTTTTCAGTTATTAGTTGGATAATATATGACAAATAAATGCTCGAGTCTGGCTGCAGCCGTACTTGCGTAGGCATGTTGCAATATTAAAAAACTAAGGAGGCTATTAAAATGAATAACTGGAGAAAAAATACGTCTCTATTTCTTGCCGTAGTATTTTTTATTATGTTGGGCATTGTCCAACCGGTGGGTGCAGCATCAGGCACCAAGACCGTTCAAGCCTATCAGGGTGTTACAATTATTTATAACGGACAGCAATTGACTGATACTACTCCATCCTACATAATTGACGGTACTACCTACATTCCATTACGTATGCTGATGAGCAATTTCGGCAAAGGGGTCGAGTGGAATGGTACCAATAAACAAGTAATTATCAGCGATGCCACTTCTGGAAGTATTACCGGATCTGCCAGCCAACAAATAGTAGCTCTCCAGAACCAGATCGATCAATTACAGCAAACCATAGCAACGCTTGATTCCAGAGTCAGCACCCTGAAAGGCGATTCCAGTGACGATGCCAGTTTAAGCGATATAAAGTCAGATCTGAATGATTATTTTGAGGATGCCGGGGATGATTATTTCGATGATGATGGCATAGACACCACGATTAATTTAAGCGGCGATGAGGATGATCTGTTTTACACCATTACGCTGGATTTCTATTATGCTGATGATTATGACGACCTAAAAGATATTGGTGAAACTGACTTGAAAGCTTTGATGTCTGCAGTCAAATCCAAGATTGCCTCCTTGGCGGATGATACGGATTATGAAGATGCCGATATTACAGGAAAGCTGGTTGACGAAGATGAGTCCGGCTATTATGTCAAATATAATGGAAGTTCGTATACATATAGCTGGGATGACGATATCAGCCTAAGTGATATCAGGAGTACCTTGAATGATTATTTTGAGGATGCCGGGGATGATTATTTCGGTGATGACGGAATAACTGCGAGCATCAGCCTGAGCGGCGATGAAGATGATTTGGCTTATACGATAAAGCTTGATTTCAGCTATGCCGATTATTATTCCGATCTTACCGAGGTCAGCACCACTGATTTGAAAGATTTAATATTGGCGGTAAAAAGCAGAATCAATTCCGAAATAGATGGTACTTATTATGAAGATGCCGATATTACCGGAAGGATTTACGACAACGATGATTCTGATTATTATGTTATATACGATGGGAGCAGTTATACCTTTAGCTGGAATTAAGCAACCGTAGCCGCAACATATCGGCCCAAACTACAATCATATACGCTTGAAGCAGAAATAACCACCCCGGTGTAGTATGAGGGTGGTCAGCCTGTCGGCCAAGTACTGAAAAGTAGTACTGCCGACAGGCTTTTGTTTTGGATCAGGTCTGGGTATATTTTGCGATAAATTCAGACCGGGAGCGAACTTCGGCTTTGGTAAAAATACTGGAGATATGTTTTTTTACAGTTGAAACGCCGACAAAGAGTTGTTCCGCAATTTCCGTATTGGTGAGTCCCTTCAGGAGCAGCAAGGCGGTTTCTTTTTCCCGGAGGGTTAAGGATAGTCGTTTAATGACATTTTCAAGGGCTTCGTTTCTATCTGCACTTTCCATTTCGATCGTTGTGTAAAGGCCTTTGCGGGCCTTGTCGATCAAGTTCTGGGCGGTAAGGGGTTCATTGTTAATGGTGTAAAATCCAATATCGCTTGAAATCCGGATGATTTTCTTTTCAAAGGGAACTGTCAGCCGGCTGATTTTTTTAGCCAGGCGTTTGCAGGTCTGGTAAGCCTGTTTTTCGGTATTGTTATTAAGGACGAGGATAAATTCTACTCCGTCATAGCGAGCGCACCAATCATTTTTGCCGGCGCAGTAATGTTTCAAGGCTTTAACGAATTCTTTGGCAACCAAATCTCCCGCCACCAGACCGTATCTGTCGTTGATGGTGCGAAACCCGTTTATGCCGGCGAAAATCAGTGTAAGCGGCTGCCCTTGTTCGTTGGCCCGGGCGATATCGTGAGGCAGTCTTTCGAAAATAAATTCGCGGTTGTATGTCCCGGTCAGAGTATCTCTGACCAAAGCCTGATTCCTTTTGGTGATAATCTTATGAATCTGGTCGGTTTCCTTGCCTTCAATGTCGATGATACCGGTATTGGTGATATCCTTCAGCAGTTCCACCACTTGCTGGCTGTCTGCCCCATTAAAGGGAACTGCGGTAGCCATCAGCACCCTGTCTCCCCGGTAATCAATCTTAATAATGGTATCCCCGCTGTTAAAGGCCCGCATTGAAATGCAGTTCTCACAGGCTTGTCCCCGCTCCCACAGGCTGAAGCATTCGTGTTCGCCATTGCAGATTTCCTCGGTGTGTGACCTCGCAAAGTATGCGACTGTTTTCTGTATGGGGTCTACAATGCGCATGTAGTCGTAAAGACTATCGACAAAGTTAGGGTCCTTCAGCATGGTTTGGGCAAGGGCCTTAGTGTCCGGCATGGCATTCATCTCCATCCATGTATTAAAAGTTAAGCTTCTTACTATATTATAGAATACATGGGTAATAATTGGCCAGAGCTTGGAGGGACCCCCGCACCATCCGAAAAAGTATACTTTTGGCCCATATTTCTTAATCGGGCTTCCTACTACAATTATGATATAAGCCAAACAAAGGAGGTAATTCCCAATGAAAAGAGAAAGTTATAAGCTTAAGGTAAGTTTTGTTTTTTGATAAAAATTAATTTTGAAAGAAGGGATATTAATGGAGAAAATACAAATCAAAGAAAACATATACTGGGTAGGAGTTCAGGATCCAGGGTTAAAAATCTTTGATATCATTATGCCTACGGAATATGGCACCAGCTACAATGCTTATCTGATTAAAGGAACAAATCATACGGCTTTGGTGGAAACAGTTAAAGCCAACTTTTTCGACGAATATATAAACGACCTGCAAAAAGTGGTTGATCTTAACCAGATAGATTATCTAATTATGAATCACACCGAACCGGACCATGCCGGTTCCGTTGAACAACTCCTAAAGAAGATCCCCGGCTTGACCGTGGTTGCCAGTACTACCGCTATCCGCTTTTTAAAGGAAATTACCAATACAAAATTCAAGTATATAGAAGCAGAACATGGTCAGGAAATCGATTTAGGCGGCAAGACCCTCCAGTTTATCGCGGCCCCGTTCCTCCACTGGCCCGATTCCATGTATACTTTTCTTAAAGAAGACAAAATCCTCTTTACCTGTGACTCATTCGGCTGCCATTTTTCCGATCCGCGGGTGTTTAACGATTTAATCGACCGTGACTTTTCAGACGCTTACCGTTACTACTTTGATATGATCATCAGCCCCTTTAAGCCCTTTGTATTAGAGGCTCTGGACAAAATAAAAGACCTTCCGATTGAAATCATATGCCCGGGTCACGGACCGGTGCTGCGTGAAAAACTGGACTATTACATCGACCTTTACCGGGAATGGTCAACCCCGCCGGTTCAGAATGAAAACGCTCAGCCTAAAATAGTCATGGCCTATGTCAGTGCCTATGGCTATACTAAAACGATTGCCGATGGTATTGCTGAAGGATTGAGCATGATAGCTGAATTCGATTTGAAGACTTTTGATTTGGGCGAAACCGCATTGGAAAACGTGCTGGAAGAGATCACCTGTGCCGATGGACTATTGATCGGCTCTCCCACTATCAACGGCGATACCCTGCCGCCGGTGTGGAACTTGTTGACCCACCTCTCTCCCATCACCCATGCCGACAAAGTAGCCGCCGCCTTTGGTGCTTACGGTTGGAGCGGGGAAGCCGTTCCCAATATTGAGAACCGGCTCAACATGCTGCGTATGAAAGTGCTTCCGGGTTTAAGGATCAATTTCAAACCATCCGAACGCAACCTGGAAGATGCCTTTAATTTCGGGATGGCCTTTGGCAAGGCGGTGCTGGAGAAAAAACAGCCCAAATCCAAAAGACGCTGGCGCTGCCAGGTATGCGGTCAGGTATTTGAAGGGGAAGAACCGCCTGCGGTATGCCCCGCCTGCGGCGTAGGAGCCGAGAATTTTGTTCCCGAAGGCCTGGAAGACGAATTCCAGAATGATACCAATGAACAGTTTGTAATTATAGGCGGCGGAATTGCCGGTTTATCAGCAGCTCAGGCTATTCGTAAACGCAATAGCACCGCCGGCATCACCCTCTTAACGGAAGAAGATGTTAAACCCTATTATCGTCCGGCCTTATCTGACTATCTCAGTGAAGACTTATCCAATGAGCGCCTTTTCGTTATGAAAGACCAGTGGTATGATGATAATCAGGTGGAAGTCAGAACCTCCTGCTCGGTAACCGGGCTGGATACAGCCGCGAAAAGAGTAGATCTGGCCGGCGGGGATAGCCTTAATTATGACAAACTTATTATTGCCACCGGTGCATCCAGTAATATTCCTCCTATTTCGGGAGTAGAAAAAGAAGGGGTTTATGCCTTAAGAAGCCTGGCTGATGCCGTTGCCCTCAAAGCTGCTATTAAGAAAGCCCGCCAAGCCGTAGTAATCGGCGGCGGAGTTCTGGGACTCGAGGCGGTATGGGAGATGATAGCATCGGGTCTGGAAGTAACCGTTATTGAACACAATAACCGCATCATGCCGCGGCAATTGGATGAATCATCTTCCTTGCGTCTGCAGAATCTGATGCTGGCTAAAGGTGTCAAGCTCTTATTAGGTAAAGATACCGAAGAAATAACCGGAGATACCAAAGCAACCGGAATCAAGCTTACTGATGGTCAGATCGTTGCAGCGGATCTGGTGCTCCTTTCCACCGGGGTAAAACCCAATACCAAATTAGCGGCAGAGGCCGGCCTGAAGGTGGAACGTGGTATTGTGGTCGACAGCCAGCTGCGTGCTTCGGCCTCAGGGGTCTATGCGGCCGGTGATGTGGCCCAGGTGGAAGACCGCTTGATCGGACTATGGCCGGTATCGCTGGAGATGGGTAAAGTAGCCGGAGCCAATGCGGCCGGAGATTGGCTGGAATATAAGGAACCGGTGTTATCTACCATGCTGGTGGCATTTGATATGGAAATATTCTCGGTGGGCGAAGTGAACCTGCCGGCTGAAGAAGTACGGGTAGCTGAAATCTGGGACCCCAAAGAGAACTTCTACAAGAAAAGCTTCATAAAAGATGGCGTACTGATGGGTGAAATCATTATCGCCCCCCGGGTGGACAGCAGTGAAGCTTTACGCAATCTGGGCCGTGACAAGAGCGGCAAGAAAAGGGCCAATAAGTGGAAATGCCGGGTCTGCGGTTATATCCATGAAGGCCCTGAACCACCCGAAGAATGCCCGGTTTGCGGTGCTGCCAAGGATATGTTTGATCCGATTTTCTAAATTAAAATATTAAGAGGGGTGTTTGTAATGGAATTAAAGGGTAGTAAAACCGAACAAAATTTATGGACTGCATTTGCAGGTGAATCTCAGGCGAGAAACAAGTACTCATATTTTTCTTCTACCGCTAAAAAAGAAGGGTATGAGCAGATTGGTGAAATATTTCAACTGACGGCAGATAACGAAAAAGAGCATGCCAAAATCTGGTTTAAACTTTTAAATGGTATCGGAAGTACACCGGAAAATCTTAAAGCTGCTGCCAGCGGTGAGAATTATGAATGGACCGAAATGTATAAAGGTTTCGCGGAAGAAGCCAAACAGGAAGGATTTACTGATATCGCCAGATTGTTTGGCGCGGTAGCGGAAATTGAAAGACATCATGAAGAAAGATATCTGGCTCTGTTAAAAAATATTGAAGAGGGCCAGGTCTTTAAGAAAAGTGGGAAAAAGATATGGCTGTGCCGTAACTGCGGACATATTTATGTTGGTGAGAGTGCTCCCAACAAATGCCCGGTATGTTCACATCCTCAGTCATATTTTGAACTTGAAGCCACCAATTGGTAATAACTTAATAGAACCGTTTTCATTTGAGGATTTTGCTGTTATGCAAAATCCTCATTTTTTTAAAAAAATATCTCTCCGCGTCCTTGATTCTCCATAATTTACATATCGTAATAAGACACATTTCACCTGCAGTCCTCATATAGTATAAAGCGCTCAAAATTTATGGGGGTGGTAAGTTGACCATATTATACTGGATTCTTGCCGTGGCCGCGATTGTTAAAGGTACCATTTTGCTTTTTGGGTACCTTAACAACCAGGTTTTTCCGCAGCCCCTGGAGGAGATCGAAGAGAAACAGTATTTGGACGATTTCAAACAGGGCAGTCAGGATGCACGTAATAAACTGATTGAACACAACCTGCGTTTGGTGGCTCATGTCGTAAAAAAATACGAGAGCAGCGGGGAAGACCTGGAAGATCTGATTTCCATCGGAACTATAGGATTAATTAAAGCGATTAACACTTTTAAGAGCGAAAGGGGTGTAAGACTGGCCACTTATGCTGCCCGGTGCATAGAAAATGAAGTTTTGATGCATCTGCGCAATATGAAGAAAATGAAACAGGAAGTATCTCTATATGACCCTATTGGATATGATAAAGAAGGAAATGAGATATCACTGATTGATATATTAACTACTGATAATGAAATCATAGATGTAGTAGAAATGAAGATTCAGGAAGAAAAAATCAGAGGCAAGATGGCAGCCCTAACCCGGCGTGAACGTCAGGTTATCGAGATGAGATATGGGCTGTTTCATGGTTTCAAGGAGACCCAGCGAGAGATAGCTAAAAAATTAGGTATCTCCCGTTCCTATGTATCCCGCATCGAAAAACGCGCGGTAAAAAAACTTATTCGCGAGCTCAGTCTGGAGTAAGAGCGTGGCAGGGATGTTACCTGTCACGCCCCTTGTTAATTAGAAAATATTAAACCGTAGGCTGGCCTATGCCCGGACGCGGGCGGTGCAATGATGTCATCCTGAACGAAGTGAAGGATCTTCCCGATTCGCAAGGGGAAAGATCCTTCACTAATGTTCAGGATGACACGTAAACCCCCAGCCCTGAGGCTTACGATGGGGACATTCCCCGTACCTTAAATCGTCGGGGGCGTAGGGCAGGCTTCGGGCTATGAGAATGGTTGTGTGTTGCGGATATGGTCGGTTAATAGAGAATAATGTGTTAAAGCCTGTGCCCCTTGTGTTATATAAAATTATTACAGATAATAATATATAGAATAAGCTGAAAGGCAGAAAAGGAGAAGGGGTATATGCCAGAACTGAGAAAAGACCTGGTGAGGAATGAATGGGTCGTGATCGCTACCGATCGGGCTCTTAGACCGAATGATTTTCCGATTAACAAGCAGGGTGTGCATAATTTGGCCATTAATGGTTTCTGCCCGTTCTGCGAGGGCAATGAAGCCAATACACCACCCGAGATCGCAGTAGTCCGCAAACCTGATACGGCCCCCAATGGGCCGGGGTGGATGGTGCGGACTATACCGAATAAGTTTTCAGCTTTTGAACTGGAGGGTGAACTGCAGCAAAACCGGACGGGAATTAACGAAAGCTGCAACGGCCTGGGCCGCCATGAAGTGGTGGTAGAGACCCCGGAACACCATTTAGAGCTCCAAGATTATACTATGGAACGTATTGAATTAGTCTTATCTACCTTGAAAGGCAGATATAATGATCTGGCCCGGGATGAAAGAATAAAATATATACATATCTACAAGAACCGGGGACTTTTCGGAGGTGCTTCGCTGGCCCACAGCCACAGCCAGGTGGTAGGCTTGCCGATGGTCCCGGAGACCAGGCATGGCATCGAGGACTATTACCATAAAACCGGGCATTGTTTAATCTGTGACATGATAAAACAGGAGCTGGAAGATGGCAGCAGGATAGTGGCCGAAACGGAAGACTTTTTGCTCATATGCCCTTATGCTTCCCGTTTTTCTTATGAAACCTGGATTATACCCCGCCATCATACACCTCATTTCGGAGCGATTACTTCGGACCAGATTACGGCCCTGGCTTCAATAAGCAAACAATTTATCACCGCGATGCTTGATTGTCTTGATAATCCTTCCTATAATTTAATGATAAATACGGCACCGGTAAATGTACAGTTTGCGTCCGCCGGTTATCACTGGTACATAGAGGTAGCCCCCCGTTTTATTGTTACCGCCGGCCTGGAAATTGGTACAGGATATTATGTTAACCCGGTAGCTCCGGAAATATCTGCGGTCATGCTGCGTGAATATTTGCAACAGCACGAGTGACAGCCAAATATTTGGAATTGAGGTACAACTATGCCTGCAATACTTTACCCTGATATTTATGTTAATTCCATACTTGATATTCCGCTGCCGACTCTGGAGCAATTGGGTATTAAGGCCTTTATTCTGGACCTGGACAATACCTTGACCGAATGGAACAGCAATGAAGTCAGAGAGGAAATCATAGATTGGTTTGTCCGGATCAAGGCGGCCGGCTTTAAAGCCTGTATTCTTTCCAATAATGGGGAACAACGGGTTATTACGGTAGCGCAGAGATTAGACATTCCTTACATATTTCGGGCCCGCAAACCATCGCGCCGGGCTTTTTATAAGGCTATAGAGCTTATGCAGGTACAGCCTGCCGAGACGGCGGTTATTGGAGACCAAATTTTTACTGATGTACTGGGCGGCAACCGGGCCGGGCTGTTTACGATTCTGGTAATGCCCATTGCCCGCCGGGAATTTGCCGGCACTAAAATTTCCCGGCTGTTTGAATACTTTGTATTGCGCAAGCTTAAAAGGATGTAAAAGTATCCAAAAAATTACCAACCGGTTGAAAATATCATGCGAAAATGCAATAATTTTACAAGGCGAATGCATGGGCATTCGCCTGAATTATAGGGAGGCTTTTTAGGTTGATCGATACTGCAACGAAAATAGTGGGAATTACAGGGAATCCGCTCGGACATAGCCTTTCGCCCCTGATGCAGAATGCTGCTTTGCAGAGAATGGGCCTGAATTATGTCTACCTTCCTTTTGAAGTCCAGCCTCATCAATTGGATGACGTCTTAAGTGCGGTACGGGTTCTTGACATCCGGGGTCTTAATGTGACCATACCGTTTAAGCATTTGATACTGGATGGTTTGGATGCCTTATCCGCAGAAGCCCGGGCCTGTGGCGCGGTCAATGTTATTAAAAATGAGGACGGCCGACTTACCGGTTATAATACCGACGGACTGGGTTTTATAGCCAGCCTGGAGGAAAAGAAAATAGCGGTTAAGGGCCGGGCTCTCTTTATCGGGGCGGGCGGAGCGGCGCGTTCGGTAGCCTGTGCACTTGCCGCCGGTGGTATCGGTCATATTGATTTTATGGATATAAATGAAGAACAGGCGGCGGAAATGGCCCAATGGCAAAAAGAAAGAGGGTGCAGTTCCCATGGATATATGATGGATGATACCAGATTCATCGCTTTATCCCGGGAGGCGGACTTCATTATCAATGCTTCGCCCATTGGCATGTACCCTAAAATCGACGCTTCTCCCATAGCCGATCTGGCTCAGGTTAAGAAAAGTTGTGTTATTTGTGACCTTATTTATAATCCTCATCCTACCCGATTAATAATGATGGGGCAAAAATCAGGCTTAAGAACCGTAAGCGGGTTATCGATGTTTGTTAATCAAGGTGCACTGACTTTAGAAATATGGACCGGCTTAAAGCCCCCGCTTGACTATATGAAAGAAGTGGTGGTCAATGCACTTAAATGAGAAAGGTTTTACTCTGATCGAGTTAATGGTGACCATTGGCCTGCTAAGTTTAATGCTGGTTTTAACCCTGCCGGTCCTGAATGGGGCGGCGGATTCTCTGAAACTTAAGGCGGAAGCTGACCGGATGGCTGCAGTGATGAGAATGGCCCGCCAGGAAGCGATTGTTTCCGGCCAGGTGCGAACGGTTGTATTTTTTACCGACGGACGTTATCAGGTCTTTGACCATGTGAATAATAAATATATTAATTACAGATTGGACGCAAATGTAAAAATGGCAGGCAATTCATTTAAGACCAGGTATGCAGATCGACCGGCCTGTTTCTTTCAACCGCTGGGTAATCCGCTTCTCGGCGGTACGGTAGCCCTGCAGGGATCGTCGGGAAAAGCTATCTATGTTATTACCGCTCCGGTTCAGGGACGTATCAGGGTTTCGTTTCAGCCTCCGGATAATTGGGATTAAACTGCCGCAGGGCGGCAGCCTTTCATACCCTTGCACACTACGAGAAAGGAAGAATGAATTTGTTGAGATATTTTACGGCAGGAGAATCACATGGCAAAGCTCTGGTAGGCATAATTGAGGGAATGCCGGCCGGCCTGGAAATCGATGAGGAATACATTAATTTTCAGCTAAGCCGGCGCCGCAAAGGCTACGGACGCGGTGGCCGCATGAAAATTGAGTCTGACCAGGTGCAAATTCTATCCGGCGTAAGAGGCGGATTTACTCTGGGTACCCCGGTCAGTTTTATGATAGAGAATCGCGATTACAGCAACTGGGAAGAAATAATGGCATCCGGCCGGGAGGCCCATCTGGATGAAAAGACGGTCAGAAGACCAAGGCCGGGTCATGCTGATTTACCTGGTGCTATAAAATATGGCCATACCGATATACGTAATGTACTCGAAAGAGCCAGCGCACGTGAAACCGCTGCCCGGGTGGCAGCCGGAGCTTTTTTTCGCCGCCTGCTGGAAACATTTAATATTAACCTTTATAGTTACGTAGTTGCCATCGGGCCCATCCGGAGCGAAACCATAGTGGTAAATCATAACAATATAGATCAAGTGGTTAACCGGTCGGAACAATCAGCGGTACGGTGTCTGGATCAGGCCAGTGAAAAGCAGATGCTGCAGCAGATTGACCAGGCTCAAACAGCGGGTGAATCACTGGGCGGTGTATTCGAAGTGGGCGCAGTGGGAGCGCTGCCGGGCCTGGGCAGTTATAGCAACTGGGACCGCAGGCTGGATGCCGATTTGGGACAGCTTTTAATGAGTATCCCGGCCATAAAGGCGACAGAAATCGGGGAAGGCATACAAAATGCGGCCCGTAATGGTTCGCAGGTTCATGATGAAATGCATTATAATAATGAAAGTGGTTTATTCAGGCCGAGCAACCATGCCGGAGGAATAGAAGGCGGGGTAAGCAACGGTGAAACCATATGGGCCCGTGCTTATATGAAACCCATCCCTACCCTGTATAAACCGCTGATAAGCGTAAATACTGAAACCTGGCAGGAAGAAAAGGCGGATATCGAACGTTCCGATATATGTGCGGTCCCTGCCGCGGCAGTGGTGGGGGAAGCCATGTTGGCCTTTGGTCTGGCCCGGGCTTTCCTGGACAAATTCGGCGGCGATAATATTGAGCAGATCATGAGCGCTTACCGCAGCTACAATGAATATGTGAAACGGGTGTGGAAATGGCAAAGAATATAGTTTTAATCGGTTTTATGGGTACGGGAAAAAGCTCGGCCGGGTACCGCCTGGCCCAGAAACTAAAACGTGAATTCATCGATACCGACCGTGAGATTGAACGGATAACCGGCATGCCCATCAGTCAATTATTCAAGCTTCATGGTGAGATACGTTTTCGTTCCGAAGAAGAACTGGTGGCTAAAAAATTGCAAACTCGGACCAATATGGTCATTGCAACCGGCGGAGGTATCATACTTAACCCCAACAACATCAAATATTTAAAAGAAAATGGCATTCTTATATGTCTGGATGCCTCGCCGGAAGATATTTTTAGCAGGGTCAGCCGTAAAAAGGGAGCGCGGCCTCTTCTAAGAAACCATTTCAGTATAGAAGGGATCCGTAAATTAATTGAAGATCGCGAAAGCCTGTACTCCTGTGCCGATTTCCGGGTTGATACCAGTGGCAGAGAAATCAATGAAGTAGTGGATGATATCATCAAATTTATACGCCGCAGTAAGGAGAAAAAACAATGAAAAATTTAATAGTAAATCTGAACGAGCGTTCATATCCTATAATCATCGGCAGTGGGCTGCTGGCGCAAACCGGAGAATTAATCGAGCAACTGAATAAAGGCAAAGTTCTTCTGGTCAGTAATCCGACGGTTTTGAATTTATACGGTGATAAAGTATTGAACAGCCTGCAGCAGGCGGGGTTAAATGTCAATGTAGCCACAATTCCGGATGGAGAAATTTATAAAAACCTGCAGGAAGCCAGCAATGTATTGGATAAGGCGGTATGCTGCGGTCTGGAAAGAGACAGTCTTATAATTGCACTGGGCGGCGGCGTAATTGGTGATTTAGCTGGTTTTGTCGCTTCAATATATATGCGGGGGATAGATTTTATACAGATTCCCACCACCCTGCTGGCTCAGGTCGACAGCAGCGTAGGTGGCAAAGTAGCGGTAAACCATCCTTGCGGAAAAAATCTGATCGGCAGTTTCCACCAGCCTCGCATGGTCTTGATCGATATAGAGACCTTGCTTACTCTGGATGACAGCGAATACCGTTCCGGCCTGGCGGAAGTAGTGAAATATGGAGTTATCTATGACCGGGGCTTTTTTGCTTTTATGGAGAATAATATTGATGAAATAAACACTTTGGATAATGAGACTTTACAGGAACTGATTTATCGCGCCTGTACCATCAAAGCCGATATTGTAAACCAGGATGAAAAAGAAATGGGGATAAGAATCATTTTAAATCTGGGTCACACCTTCGGACATTCCCTGGAGAAACTTTCCGGTTACTCACTTCGTCATGGTGAAGCAGTGGCGATTGGTTCCATTGCTGCCTGCTACCTTTCCTGTCAGATGGGTTTGATGGATACCGGGGTACTGGAGAACATTCAGAAAATATATAAAAAACTTAACCTCATACCACCTTATCCCGATATTGACAATAGCCAGGTCTACGAGGGAATGCTGAACGACAAAAAAGTCTGCCAGGGTGACATCAGAATGGTTATTCCGTTAAACATAGGGAATTATCATGTGTTATCAGGAGTGGGGCGCGAAGCGGTGGAAGAAGCACTGGCTCATACCAAAGTTTTTTGCGGGTCCGATTACCAATAAAACCAGGGCCCACAATGACCTTCGTTCCGGCTGCTACGAATTCCTGTATAGCTTCAAACTATCTTTCGACAGCCTGAAACCATTACAAAACCCATAACAACCTTCACTCGATCAGTATGAATCCTGTAGAAGCCGGCAGTAATCTCTCGACTACTACAGACCTCATTAAAACCTGGTGGTTTTATTTCAGAACTCACACTGATTTTAACTCGACTGATAAAGATCCTTTACGACCATATAACAATCTTTAGGACTGCTATATAGCCTGCCGGAACCCTTATCAATCTTCCCACCGGCTAATACAGAGTATTACCCTGTATTAACTTAAGGCGGACTATTATAAAGCTTTTAGCCTTATAATAGTTTTGGCTCGGCCACTGTGAACCCTTGATATTATTGTGTACATTAATTTTTTAATTATAAGTGGAAAAAATATGTTAATTATAACTATAGCAGAGGTAAAATTTAGGATGCCTCTGCTTTTTTATTGCGATATACTATTAAATAACAACAAAAGTAAAAATAAATAAAAAAGTAAATAAATAGATATAGATATAGGCAACTGACCAGCTGATATTTCCATTAACAAATCAGGCATAAAATGCGCTTAAAGGGGGGTGAAAACCATCTAACGGGTGATGGTTTAATAATAAACTGAGGGGAGAGTGGATCTTAATGGAATTTGCTTTAACCAAGGAACAGGCTTTAATTCAAAAAGCCGCCCGTGAGTATGCGGATAAATTTATCGAACCTATATGGAAACAGATTGACGAGGAAAACAAGGTGCCTGATGAAATATTAAAAGGGTTAGGCGAACTCGATCTGTTTGGCATTCCTTTTCCGGAGGAATACGGAGGAGCCGGCGCCGGTTATGTCAGTTATGTGCTGGTTATGGAGCAGTTGGCCGCGGCTTCTTCCGGTATTGCCATGATTGTTTCGGCTCATACCCTGGGTCTGGGCGCTATTTCCAGGTTCGGAAACGAAGAACAGAAGAAAAAATATATGCTCAAGGCCTGCAAAGGCGAACATATTGCATCATTTGCGTTTACTGAACCAGGAACCGGTTCTGACCCCAAACAGATAACAACTACCGCTGTTAAAGACGGTGACAGCTACCTAATAAACGGTACCAAACGCTTCATATCCAATGCTAACTTTCCCGGACCTGCCGTCATATTTGCCAACGAAAGCGAGAGCGGTAAAATAACCGCCTTTATCGTAGATAAATCCAGCGCAGGCTACACCGTATCCGAACCCTGGGATAAAAATGGCATGCACGGAGGTCCCCTGGTCGATGTATATATGAAGAATGTCAGGATTCCGGCCGAAAATATATTGGGAGAAATCGGCATGGGTTATTCCATTTTGCAGGTGGGTATTTCCTTCGGTAAAGTGGGCATGAGTTCAACCGCTCTGGGGGGTATCCTGGCTGCCCGCAATGAAGCCGTCAAATATGCCAAAGAAAAGACCCACCGCGATCTGCCTATCGCTCGTTTCCAATCGGTTCAGCTCTTGATTGCAGATATCGCAGCCAAATATGAGGCCTGCAAATGGTTGACCTACCGTCTGGGCTATCAGGCCGACCATTTCAAAGACCCCCGCCAATTTGCCAAAGACGCGGCACTGACCAAGACCTTTGTATCCGAGAGTCTGGTGGATGCAGCACGTCAGGCCATGGCCGTACATGGCTCCTATGGTTTAATGCGGGATTATAAAATTGAAAGAATATGGCGTGACTGCATCATCGGGCCTCAGATTGAAGGGGTTTCCGATATGCAAAAAGTAATTGTAGCAAACGTTACCTTGAATAGCTAAGCTCTGGTCGTTAACAGGAGAGAGGAGAGGAACTGGCCCGATGGAAAAATTTGATGTAATAATTGTCGGAGGCGGCCTGGCCGGTCTGGCTGCGGCTTATACCCTGGCAGAAAGAGAGCTGGAAGTGCTGGTGCTGGAACGGGGAGATTATTCCGGTGCCAAAAATGTCACCGGTGGACGAATTTACCTTAATCCGGTGCGGGAACTGTGGCCGGGCCTTTTTAACCAGCCTCCCCTGGAACGATTCATTGCTCATGAGCAGGCCATGATCATGGCCCGGGGCCGGTCCGTGACTCTGCGTTATGACGGAAGCGAGCTTAGTTCGGAGCCATACCAGAGTTACAGCGTCCTGCGCGGAAAATTCGATAAATGGCTGGCCAAACAGGCGGAAAGAAAAGGGGCCATGCTTGTTACCAAAAGCCGGGTTGATGATGTAATCATCGAAAATGGCAAAGTAGTTGGAGTCCGGGCGGGAGGGGACGAGTTAGGTGCGGATGTCATTATTGCCTGTGACGGAGTCCTCTCCCTTACCGCCGAAAAGGCAGGTTTGAGAAAACCCGGCCGGCCGGTGGATTATGCGGTTGGGTTTAAAGAAGTTATAGAGTTGGACCGCAATGTAATCGAGGACCGGTTTTTGCTGGAAGGTGACGAAGGTGCCGCCTGCCTGTTCATGGGCGATGTCACCCGGGGCAAATTTGGCGGTGGCTTCCTTTATACCAACCGGGAAAGTCTGAGCCTGGGCATAGTGGTAGGGATAAAGGATTTGATGGAAGATGAACTGGCAGCAACGCCGGACATGCTGGAAAGATTCAAACAGCGTCCGGAGATTGCCCGTATGATAAAGGGAGGGCAGACCGCCGAATACTCGGCTCATGTTATACCTGAAGGCGGCTACAAGGCGCTGACCAGGCTTTATGGTGACGGCATACTTGTGGCCGGGGATGCCGCCGGATTTTCACTTAATATCGGGGTTACCGTAAGAGGCATGGAATATGCCCTGGCATCAGGGTATTATGCTGCTCAGGCCGTGTTAATAGCCCGCGAGGCAGGCGATTTCAGCAGGAATATGCTGGCTCATTACGAGGTTTTATTAAACAACAGCTTTATTTTGAAAGATTTCAAAACATTTCAGAATGCCCCTGAGGTCTTGGAAAATCCACGCCTTTTCCAACACTATCCCGAGCTTATAGGCGGCATTATGCAGGACATCTATCAAATACCGGACGGAGCCAAGCCTCCGCTTTACAAGACAGTCAAAAAATATATTAATTTCCGGGAAATGCTGGCGATGGCTGGAGATTTAAGGAAGGTGAGCAAAATATGAGCCAGGAATTGAATCTAAAGGACAAACTGGGCCTGAATGTTTTTAAACCGGATAAACAACACCACGTCGCTATAAAACCGGGAAGAGAAAGAGACCCCCGGTTGTTAATGGCCATTTCCGTATGTCCGGCCGGTCTGTACAGTCTGGGCCCGGAGGGAAAAGTTGAGCTTACCCGGGATGGATGCCTGGAATGTGGTACCTGCCGTATTGCCTGCGGGACCGATGTGCTGGATTGGAATTATCCGGCGGGCGGAGCCGGTGTGCAGTATCGTTTCGGGTAATCGATCCGGCAGAGAAAGTTGATATTCGAGAATTCAACACTGAAGGACACTGATTCACTATAATTAACACTGATTTTAACCCCTACTTAGCTTCGCGAAACGAATTTGAGAGGAAGGTATGTTACTTTAAACCTTTAAAACGTCTGAGCCCGCTGGGCTTTTTAAACTGTAGGAGGCCCTACAGGGCAGAAAATAATACCTTACATATTATTATCAACTTATCATTTCCCTGTCCGTCAGGGCCGTTGCTAGAAGTACACAGAAAAGGGGGGTATCGGATTTGAACATTCTGGTAGCAGTGAAACAAATACCTGATTTACAGCAGGTAAGAATACGTAACCGCCAGCCGGTATTGGAGGATGTTCCATTGACTCTAGGCAACATAGATAAAAATGCTCTGGAAGCAGCCGTGAATCTAAAAGACCGGCTGGATGGCAATGTCATAGTCCTCTCGGTTGGCACCGAAAATGTTGCCGATACAGTTAAAGAAGCCCTGGCCGCAGGGGCGGATGAGGCTTATCTGATAGCCGACGACAAACTTGACGGTCTGGAGAGCGCAGGAGTGGCAGCACTCCTGGCGGAACTGGTTCAAAAGATAGATGATGTTGGTCTGATCCTATTCGGAGAGGGCAGCGGCGATAATTATTCCGGTCAGGCCGGTTCGAGAACAGCTAAAATACTTGGGCTGCCTCAGGCCGGCTATGTCAGCGGCCTGGATATAGATGACAGCACCGTCCGGGTAACCCGGACACTGGAAGATGGTGAAGAAATAGTAGAACTGCCAATGCCCGCCGTTATAACCATAGCCGCCGGCATAAATGAACCCCGCATCCCATCCGTAACCCAGATACTTAAAGCCGGGAAAAAACCTATGCAAGTATTGACCCTGGGTGACATGCAATACCGGCTTGGTGTCAGCCAGATAAAAACCATCAGCAATCTGGCGCCTGACAATGCACGCCGGCAGATAAAAGTCAAGAGTGTGGCGGAACTGGTCCAGGCTCTCCAAGCTGAAGGCGTAATACGAGGGAGGTAAGGCTATGGCGGGAATACTGATATACAGTGACAAAGAGCAATATGCCCGGGAACTTTTGAGCGGAGCCCGTTTGCTTGCAGCAGCGGCAGAAATACCCATTACTTGCGTGGTTATAAATAATGCCGGTATGGCCGAAAGCCTTTCCCAAAGCGGGGCTGAAGTACAGCATATCGAAAATGGGCAAATCGTTGCTGCTGATACTGCCGCGATCGCCTCTGCCTTAAAACAGGCGGTTCAAAAGTTGGAGCAGAGCATCATATTACTTTCATCCGACCGGCGCGGCAAAGAATTGGCCGGTAGATTGGCCCAGGCTCTGGATGCGGGTTGCCTGACCGATGTAACCGGCATCACTTGCACCAATGGTGCAATGCAATGTAGTCGCAATTCCCTGGGGGGAGCTGCTATTGCTGCCCAGATTATAACAACTCCGGTAAAAGTAATTGCGGTTGCACCCCGGACCTTCGAAGCCGTACTCGAAAAGGAGCAGGGCAGAGTCAATAAGCTGGAGGTTGATATTAAAGCCACCTTGAAAGTGATTGAGACCAAACCAAAAGCGGAAGACGGTATTGATATTGAAGCAGCCGATGTCATAGTAGCCGTGGGACAGGGACTCTCAGGGCCTGAGGCACTTCCGGAAATAGAGGCTCTGGCCGATGCTGTTGGTGGAGTGGTGGCTTGTTCCAAACCGGTTGCAACTGACCGTAAATGGTTATCCGAAGATAGAGTCATAGGACTTTCGGGCAAAAAATGCAAACCTTCCCTGGCCATATTACTGGGCATATCCGGACAGGTTCAGTTCACGGTAGGTATTCGCGATGCCCGTACCATAATAGCCGTCAATCAGGACGAAAATGCTTACGCATTCCATATGTGCGATTACGGATGGGTCGGAGATTTACACGAGTTTGCCAGAGAATTCCAGGCATTGCTTAAAGAATAACAGACGCGGGGATTTCCCTGCGTTTCTCCTACCGTGTTTTAGCGATGCGTTCCAATTCCAAGGCCATGCTGCTTAATTCTTCCAGACTGGCTGTTACTTCCTGGGTAGCAGCAGCCTGCTCTTCATTGGCCTTTAGTGAAGCAGCAGTACCCTGTTCGGCGTTAGTCACCTATACTTCAATGGTTTTTGTAAGCTGCCGAATTTGTTCAGCCGTCTGTTTGGACTGATCGGACAGTTTGCGAATCTCCTCCGCTACCACACCGAAACCTCGTCCGGCATCACCTGCCCGTGCAGCTTCAATCGCCGCATTGAGTCCCGACATTTGGGTTTCATCCGCCATGTTCTCTTCAGTGTTCTCGAAGCGTCATCATGCCTGGTTTGCTTGGTCCAAGAATGACACATGTACAGAAATTATGACAGAAAATGCTGAAAATCCTTGAGTTTTATTAACAATGTTGCTGATAGAGGTCTTACTTTGGCGTAATGGCGCGAAAAATCGCTTGCCCATATAATAGGACGATAGTATAATGAAATCAATGACTCAATGGTAATATATATTAAAATTAGAAATAAACTAAATATTTAGTAAAATATTTCGATAATTCCAAAAACATATGAAAATGCATTCTATAGGCATCGTGATGGAACTAACAGGAGATGGATAATGTCTGTGCAACGCAAAATGATGGGAGAGATCCTGCTTGACATAGGCCTTATTACCCAGGACCAACTGGATGATGCACTGGTCCAGCAAAACATGACCGGTGAAAGACTGGGAAATATTTTGGTTGACCGGGGGATTCTGTCGGAACAGCAACTCATAGAAACGCTTGAGTTCATACTGGGCATTCCTCATGTTCAGTTGGATAGAATGACTATTGAACCCGATGCCGTCAAGCTGATTTCCGCCAATATGGCCAGAAATCACAAGGTGCTCCCCATCACCCGCAAGAACGGACTTATTACACTGGCCATGGCGGACCCCTTGAATTATGGCGCTATTGATGATGTGCGTATGGTCACCGGTCTGGATGTCATACCGGTAATTGCCAGAGAGAGAGATATGGATACGGCTATCAGGCAGTACTATGCTCTAAGAGTTGACGCCGACGTAGAACGCATTTTGGGGGAACTTATCCAGGAAGAGAAGAACAGCCTTAATACCCAGAAAGAAAATGCCGTATTAAAGATTGACGATGATGCCCCGGTAGTACGAATGGTGAATTCCATTCTGGCCCAGGCCGTACAGGGGCGTGCCAGTGATATTCATATAGAACCTCAGGAAAGAGATATCCGGGTACGTTTTAGAATTGACGGTCAACTATACGAAGTATTGAATTTACCGAAAAAATCTTCCGGCGCCATCGTATCACGTATCAAAATAATGGCCGGTATGGACATAGCTGAAAAGAGAATTCCCCAGGATGGCAGGGTGAGGATGACTTTGGAAGGCCGACCGGTCGATTTTCGTATTTCTACCTTACCCGCTATTTTTGGTGAAAAAGTAGTTTTGCGTATACTGGATCGTGCCAACGCCCTTACTGCGGTAGAACAGTTAGGGTTAAGCACCAGGAATAAAGAACATCTTATTTCACTATCTCATCGTCCCCACGGCATGGTACTGGTGACCGGGCCTACCGGTTCAGGCAAAACCACTACTCTATATTCAGCCTTGGGGGAGATAAATTCAATAGATAAAAACATTATTACCTTGGAGGACCCGGTAGAATATTCATTGCCCGGGATTAATCAGGTGCAGATGAACACAAAAACCGGACTGACTTTTGCAGCCGGATTAAGATCTATCTTAAGGCAGGACCCCGATGTCATCATGGTAGGAGAGATTCGTGACCATGAAACGGCACAACTGGCAGTGCAGGCAGCCTTGACCGGACATCTGGTACTTTCCACCCTGCACACCAACAGTGCGGCCGGAGCCGTAGCCCGGCTGACCGATATGGGAATTGAAAGCTTTTTGCTGGCTTCCTCGCTGATAGGGGTCATAGCCCAGCGTTTAGTGAGAAGATTATGTCCTAACTGCCGCCGGCCCTACCGGCTAAGCCAGGAAGTGGCTGAAAAGCTGGATATAGGTGAACAAAGCGGAGAACAATTCTACCGGGCGGCAGGATGCAACATGTGCCGCCAGCTTGGCTATCGGGGCAGAATGGCTATTCAGGAAATCATTACCGTAGGTCCGCGGCTGCGCAATTGCATCAATAGAAGTGATACTTCCGAAGATGCTATTCAAACGACAGCCTTGCAGGAAGGTATGGTTTCAATCAAAAACGATGGAGTATTAAAAGCTTTGGCAGGGCTTACATCCCTGGAAGAAGTTATGAAAGCCGTATTAATGGGAGGTTAGTCTATGGCTGCGGTGTCGGCCCGTGAAATTATTAGCCGGGGTGTAGAACTGGGTGCGTCAGATGTGCACCTTACCGTTTACCGCCCCCCTGTATACCGAGTCAACGGGCGTTTAACATATGATTCCCAAACTGAACCATTGAAGCCGGAAGAGACTAAAAAACTGGCCGCTGAAATTATGCCCAATTCTCAATCGGCCGATAAATTACGCGAATTGGGCCAGGTTGACTTTTCCAACTCGCTGCCCGGAATCGGCCGTTTCCGGGTCAATATCTACCTGCAGCGCGGTTCTTATGCCGCTGCCATAAGGCTGATTCCGGTGGATGTACCCCGGCTCGACCAACTTGGTTTACCTCCCGTCGTAGCTGAACTGACCATGCGTGAGAACGGTCTTTTACTGGTTACCGGCGCAACCGGCAGCGGTAAATCCACTACTTTAGCCGCGGTGATCAACCTTTTGAACCATACCCGCAACTGCAATATACTTACCCTGGAAGAGCCCATAGAATACCTGCACCGTCATGGCACCTGCATCATCAATCAGAGGGAAATCGGGACGGATTCACCTTCCTTTGCTCTTGCCCTGAGGGCAGCTTTAAGGCAGGACCCCGATGTTATTCTGATCGGTGAAATGCGCGATTTGGAGACCATAGCCATTGCCATGACAGCCGCCGAGACCGGGCATCTGGTACTGGCTTCACTGCATTCCGCCAATGCCGCCCAGACCATAGAAAGAATAATAGATGTTTTTCCTCCCCACCAGCAGGCCCAGATAAGTATACAGCTGGCTACCACCCTGCAGGGGATAATAAGCCAGCAGCTGATACCCAGGAGCAATGGCAACGGGCGGGTAGCAGCGTGTGAAGTACTGGTAGCTACCCCGGCCATTCGCAATCTCATCCGCGAAAACAAAATCCATCAAATATATTCATCCATCCAAACCGGAGGCAATTCCGGCATGATAACCATGGAAAAATCTATAAAAACGCTCTGCCAGCAAGGCATCATATCCATTGATGGGAGCAGCCCGGATTTCCCCTGAGCTGAAAACTTAGTAACTGAAAGTTCTTAGCGGGTGCAAAATATTGCGCCCGGATATAGAAACGAATTCATGCACAGGTTGCCCAGCAATAGGAGGGATACATCTGAAATACCAGTACCGAGTCAGAGACAACCTTGGAACTACTCACAAAGGAATCCTGGAAGCGGAAAATAGATACTGGGTCATCAACAGTCTGCTCGAACAGGGTTATTATATTTTGCAGCTTAAAGAAGTACAGCAATCCAGCCCCAGCATAGAACTCGACCTTAATGCCCTGATGAAAGTAAAGGTCCGGGAATTGTGTGTCATGACCCGGCAGCTGGCCACTATGCTGACCGCAGGTCTTCCGATAATAAGAACATTTAATATACTGGCCGAACAGACCAGCGACAAAAAAATAAAAAAAGCGGTAACCAATATACGGAATGACCTGGAAGCAGGCCTGCCTCTGTGGGAATCCCTCGGTAAACATCCGGATGTATTCTCCACCGTTTATGTAAGTATGATCAGGGCGGGAGAAATGGGTGGTATCCTCGAACCTATATTACATCGCCTGAGTGACCACCTGGAAAGGGAACAGGAAATTAGTGCCAAGGTCAAAGCCGCATCTATCTATCCGATCATAATATCTGTTTTCGCACTCATTATGGTTTTTGTCATCCTTACGTTTGTCATGCCTACATTTGTCAGTATGTTCGCTTCCTCGGGAGTCGAGCTGCCTGCCCCCACCCGTGTATTGCTAAGCCTGGCAACCATTCTTCGCAGCAAGGGAGTATTCATGCTGGCCGGACTGACAGCAGTAATAATCCTGCTTAAGGCTTGGGGCAAAAAAGCCAATGGACGTCTATTCTTTGACCGTCTTTATTTAAAGCTGCCGGTAATTGGCCCGACCATATCCCGCATCGCCGTAGCCCGTTTTGCCCGCACCATGGGCACCCTGGTGAAATCAGGCATACCGGTCTTGCAGGCGCTGGAAATCGTGGAGGATGTAGTGGGAAATGCAGTTATCTCCCGGGCGGTCAAATCAGCCCGCATCAGCATCCGGGAAGGAGAATCTATTGCCTTGCCCCTGGTCCAGTCCGGGGTATTCGAACCGATGGTAACGCAGATGATAGCGGTAGGTGAGGAGACGGGTGCTTTGGATGAAATGCTGATCAAGATGTCCGACTACTTCGAGCGCGAAGTTATCTATATGATTGACAGTATGATGTCGGTCATTGAACCACTTTTAATCCTGGTGGTGGCACTCTTGGTAGGCGGTATCGTTGTTGCGACTTTAATGCCCATATTTGAAATAGTAAATACCGTGGGATAGGAGTGTGTAAATAAAACATGCTGAAAAAACGGAGGGGGGATAGCAAAACTGATAACAGCTTTCGGGTATAAGAACAACACGTCTTTTGGGAGGGGGAAATTCAATGATAACGAAAATACGGAAAATGATGACCCGGGAAGAAGGGCAAAAGGGTTTTACTCTGGTCGAACTTATAGTGGTAATGGCTATTTTGGCGGTACTGGCAGGCATAGCTGTGCCGAAATTCGGCAATATATTGACCGACTCAAAATATAAAGCTCATAATTCTAACCGATTAATGATAGAAAAAGCTGCTCAAAGTTACTATAATTTGTCGGACACAACTCCTGCAGCAGAAAAAGGCCTGGAATTGGACGTACTTGTTGATGCCGGGTATTTGGATAAGGCAATTGATAATCCTTGCCCTATTGACAATCCTCCTGATTATACTTTTGATATTGGAGCAGATGGTACCATTACGGTCCATCCAGGAGTAGCAACTAAAACCGATGGTTCTTGGAAAGTTGACTAATTTTAGAACAGGCATGAGGATGGTTCTTATGCATGGTTTTTGGACAATGATTTGCTTACGGAGGCCGGCGGTGAGGCATAGCCCGTTTGCTCCATGCTCCGGCAGCGGAAACACCAGCGGCTCATTGAGCGGCTGATGGGGCACCGCTCCTATTCACATCCGTGTTCAGAGTCGCGCTCGCAGCATCCGTGCTGCTCGACCCCATCAGCCGCTCAATTTCGCCGGGTGTTTCTCACTGCCTCCGCAAGTCGCGCCCGGGCTATACCTCACCGCCTAGGTGGAGTCTTATAGCCGAGGGTTTTTATCAGGCTACGTATTGGGAAATATACTTTATTTTTTAAGAAAGATTGTTTCTTATGTTTATGTTTTTGATAGTATTACTCGGTTTAATAGCAGGTTCATTCCTCAATGTTGTCATATACCGGCTTCCCCTGGGGGAGTCGGTGGTATGGCCGGGCAGCAGGTGTACCGGCTGCGGGCATTCTCTGGGAGTGGGGGATTTGGTGCCGGTACTGAGCTGGCTGTGGCTTAAGGGGCGGTGCAGATATTGCGGCGGGAAGATATCGGGGCGCTATCCAGTTATTGAGATGGTTACCGCGGTGGCTTTCCTGCTGGTTTATTTAAAAGGGGATATGTCCTGCTATACGGTCGGCGGATGGATTTTATCCTCTATTCTGATTGCCTGCGCAGCCATAGACTATGATGAAGGCATAATCCCTAACCGCATCACTTATCCGGGTTTAATCCTGGGGTTCTTCATATCATATTTTACGGTGGGATTGCCTTCGGCATTTCTGGGTGCGCTGCTGTACGGCGGTATACTTTTCAGCGCGGCGCTGCTGTCCCGGGGCGGGATGGGCGGCGGAGATGTAAAACTGGCTTTGCTGATTGGAGCCTTTAGCGGATTTGAGGGTGCGGTACTGGCCTTTATCCTTACCTCTATGATGGGAGGGGTAGGGGCGGTTTACCTTCTGACCAGCGGTAAAGCGGGACGTAAAACAGCGGTCAGATTCGGACCGTTTCTCGCCGCCGGAGGTTGGCTGGCCTATGTATATGGTGCAGAAATAATCAACTATTACTTAACCTGGTTAAGCTATTTCTAAGCAATGTTAATACCCGTGGGCAGGTGATCTGTGTTATTCATAATTAATCTGTGTCCTTCTGTGTTGAATTTCGGTTTTAAAGTTGGTGATTATATTATGCCTTTTAACATAAATGAAGAAAAAGGCATGACCCTGCTGGAAGTCATGGGGGCACTGGTCATCCTTTCTCTTTTGGCTGTAACCATGCTCAGCCTCTTTTCAACCTCGGGTATGTGGATAGCGGGTGCGGGCCGGCAGACCCGGGCCAGTGAATATGCTGCCGCCGTAATCGAAGTGGCAAGGGCTTATACCAATGACATTAATCCGGCATCATTACCGTTGAAATTTGAGGACGATGATATCATGGATAGCAAATTTACTTTTCGGCTGAATCCCGCCGACACCTCTGGTCCTCAGATTGAAATCAAGGCGCCTGTCAAAATGAAAGCGGCCATCGATATAAAACAACATAATGATAATGCCTATTATGCTGCCGGTTTCCATAAAACCATCCAGAATAATTTGTTCGATATCAAGGTAACCATTACCTGGAATGAGCTGGGTCATAACCGTCAATACGAGTTATGTACCATAACCAGTGCGAGGTAACAGCATGAATAAGGAATTGGACCGGGGTTTTACTCTGATTGAAGTTTTAGCCGCATTGGCGTTGTTTGGCTTCCTGATGGCCGGTTTGATGTCGGTTTTCTGGTGCGGCTTTTATGGCTATGAAAAGGAAGTAAATCAATCCGAACTGCAATATGACGTCAGACAGGCCCGCTATAGAATAATCGATGATTTTCGGCAGAGCCGGACGTTTGTTATAAAAGATAAGGATAGAAAAGAAGTAACAGGCAATAGCGAGGGAGTGCGGCTGTATTTGGTTAAAGATTCGGAAGAAATCGAGTTCTATGTTTATAATAATCAGCTGTACCGGGCTATATTGTCCAGCCATACGGTCCATCCGGTGGCCTCGAACATCAGCGCCATAACTTTTGCCAGTCCCGGTGCCGGGTTGCTGGAGTTAAATATAACTGCCGCCCTGGCCGGGCATGAGTTAAAGACCGGAACCACTTGCAGGAAAAGGATAGATTAAAGGAGGGGGAATGAGGCAATGAGCAACAAGTATCATTCGATTCATTCCCAGCAGGGAAATGCCATGCTCGCAGTCTTGATGGTATTTCTGGTTTTAAGTGTACTGGGCGCAGCGGTCCTAAGTATGGCCGGGCTGGAAGCCAAGATGGCTATTAACGATACCCGTACCGAACAGGCCCGCCAGGCCGCAGATGCGGGAGTACAGGTCGCGCGCGATATAGTTATGAATAATCTCATAGCCGGGCTATCCATTCCTGCTATACCGCAAATCCGCCTGTCACCGGTCAGCAGTGCCACCGTGAGCGTTAATCCGCCCGATAGCAAAGGAATTGTAACTATTACTTCAGAGGGTAAAATCACCGGTGCCAACGGACAAATCCTGGCTCTTAAAACGGCCCGGGCGGAAATGTTGGTGAACAGTCTGCCCAATTATCCTGTCATTACCGACCGTCTGAAAGCTATGGGCAAATATTACATGGCTATAGATTGGGACTGGACTTGGCCCATTAACATGGCACCTTATTATGTCCCCCAGGGAAAAGTTAATGTGGTAGATGAAGATGGCCATCCGGCCCGGGTGGCCAAGAACGATTGGGACAATGACATTACCGAGACTGAGAAAGACCAGCTTTTCTATCCAATTGATGATCTGCTGAGCGATCTGCTCAATTTGCCGGAAAAGATTTTTCATTCCGAAGATTTCTTAGGGAAATATATACCGGTCAATAATCCGAACTTACCCGGGTTTGGTCCTGAGGAACTGCAGCGCTACCGGGAAATCGCATTGTCCAATCCCGATGAATGGCAATATATCGACGCATCAGATTCCCGGATTTTAACTAGGGTAAGTGGAACGACCTATAAACTCATTGTGGACCAGGTGGAAAAGGCTAATTTATTTATTGATTGGGATAAAGATATTGCCTTTGATAATGTTCCGGACGATTTCAGGGTAATAGTTGACTTTACTACCATTACTCATAATACCGGACCCGACTGGATTTCGTGGGAGTGGCTGCGCAGAACTATCGCCACTCTTCAAAATACGGCGGGTACCTGGTTCAATCGTTTAAGCAATGAATATGACCATATAGTTATTGCCAGTCCGGCCAGTCTCGAGGTTGGATACGACAGTACGGTCTTTGAAATGGCCAATCCCGACATGGGGATTTTTCTTCTTTCCATGCATGATGTAGATTTAACCGTTGATCCCAAATACTTTAATGGAATATCACGTTTTATGCCGGAAGGGGAAGTGGTTAATCGTGAGGTAAGCTTATATAGCCTGGCAGGCGACAATATTAATATAACTTCCACCCCCAGGGATATTACCTATAAAGGTGTTATGCATGCAGGAAAAAGCATTACCATGAAGATCGATTATTACGATGATGTGAAAATTACTTCAATGAATAAAATAGTTAATATTGTGCAGCAGCCGTCGATTATTAATCAATTCCATGAACCGTGGGCATATATTGGAGTTGGCCCGATTGTTTCTTATCAATATATCAACTAATTGCTGGGAGGGATAAGTTTGTTGATGCGGGGGCCGGGGATAGGACTGGACATTGGAAGCAAGAAGATTAAAATGGCCCGGGTGAAGAAAGTCGGCAAACAGGTTCAACTGGTGAAGTATGGCAGCATAGCTACGCCTGAGGGCAGCATGGAGGCCGGCAATATTCTTGACCCGGATTTCCTGGGCGAACATATCGGGAAACTGGCCCGGGAACTTAAGGTAGAGGGACGGGCTGTGGCCTCGGCGGTATCAGGTCAGCAAATATATATCAGAAATTTTGTCATGCCGCGCATGAAGGCCAGTGAATTGAAAGAAGCAGCCATTTTTAAGGCTACCGAATTTTTGCCCATTCCGGTAGAGGAAGCTGCCATCGATGTATTCCCGTTTCGCCAGTTTGAAGATGGCAGCGGTAAGAAAACGGAGGTTTTTTTCGTGGCTGCCCGCCGTCAGCAGGTGGAGGCATTGGATGAAGTCTGTCATATTGCGGGCTTGAAGCTTAAGACAGCCGAAATCGAGCCTCTGGCCATATACCGGGTAATGAATTTAAATGAGGGAGATAAGATCATTGGCTTGTTAAATATCGGAGCCTCCCGTTCCCATTTTTCTATTTTCAAACAGGGCTTGCTGACTTCGCTGCGGTCGCTTCCCCTGGGGTGTTCAGCTTTTTACCGCAACATCAGAGGGGGCGGGCCGAAGGAGGATATACATCTGGAGGAAATAGATGCAAATGAGGATAATGACTATTCCTATCTGGTGCGGGATATTATGTCGGAACTGGCCCGGTCCCTGGAGTATTACGAGATGCAAAACGCAGGTGAAACGGTGGAAACGGTTTATCTGTGCGGCGGGGGCTCGCGCTTGAAGAATCTGGATAAGTATCTGGCGGCCGGATTAGGACGCCGGGTAAATATATTGGAGTATGCTTCTGTCCTGGCTTGGCCTGCCCTTGTGACGGAAAGAGAGCAGTGGGAATTGCAGCGTGATTATACGGTCGCTCTGGGATTAGCCGCCTGGGGAGGGATATGATGCCGATGCCGCCTGTAATACATATTAATCTGGTGGAGCATGACACCCGCAGAGAGCAAGCCGTGGCTGAAATGCTCGTTATTACACTGCTTACAGCCATTGTAGTCATAGCCATGCTCATATTTTATTTTAACCAGGTGGAACGGGTCAGCCTGGAAAAAAGGCAATATCATCAGTTGCAACAGGAACTGTTAAGATACGGCCCTTCCCAGGCCGCCATAAATCTGAATCGGGATATGAAAAAACAGCTGGATGAGAAAAGTCGTCAGGTCGATACCCTCAAATTGCAGGGAATGCCCCTTACCATAATTCTGGACGATATTGAACAGGCCATGCCTGAGGGAGGAAGGCTGGTTAATCTGGCCGCTGCCGACAACAAAATTACCCTGAAGGGATATACGAGTAATTTTAGCAGTGCCGCCAGGCTGGTGGTATCACTTCAACAGAGTCCTCGTTTTCAAGATGTTGCCGTATTGAATCTCCAGCGCGAGGAGGAGAGCGGGAAAGTCATGTTCAGCCTGGAAATGGTCTGGAAGAAGGGGGACAAAATATGAAACTGTCTTTAAGGGAGAAACTCATGGTTTGCCTTCTGGTATGGGTGGTGGGAATTTATCTGTTTTACAATTACGCCTATACTCCGGTCAAAAATCAGGCAACCGATTGGGTGCAAAAAAACGATGTCTTGCGGGAACAGTTAATATCGGCCCGCGAGATTGATAATAACATTAAAGGATTGGAAAACAGCCGGCAGAATTATCAGGAAAAGTATACCGATCTGGCCCGACAGGTTCCTTCGGCGGAATACATGCCGGAGGTAATAGATTTTGTCGAGCAAACGGCGGCAGACAGCGGCCTGGATTTGGTGCTTTTCAACTATGAAAAAGATGCAGGAACGCAATCCAGTGGCGGGAGTAATGAAAAGCCTGAGACCGGTGCCGGTGCCGGAAGTATAATTTTTGATCTGACCGGTCGGGGCAGCTATTATGATATCGTTACTTTTCTGGAATCTTTGCAGGAGGCACCGCGCATCTATAGTGTGACTGAGGTTGCTCTGCTGGCCGGTCAGCGCAAGATTCAAATGCCTGAGGCCGTTCAGGAGGGCGGAGCTTCTCCTGCGGCAGGAGCAGAGTTGAATGGTGTGTCCGCTTTCGACCCGGACGATATTATGTTAAGTCTAAAATTTAAAGCTTACTATGACGGAAAAATTATTCCGGGCGTAACGGAAGTGGATAATCGGGTCGAGCCGGTATCCAGCCAGCGTGATAATCCATTTGCTCCATGATATTAACCGGGTCTCCTGCAGAAAGCCCTTCAGAACCGACGATAAGCGGATTCGGAGGCATTTTTTAACTGCACAATTGGAATAATACAAAAGATAAGAAAAATACTAAAAAATTTCGCTAAAAAAACTACATATATTCGCAAAAAATACTATAATTTAAAGGACTGATTCGATAAAAAATCGAATTTATACTTTTTAAGCTAATTTTACGGGGAGGTAAGAATACTTTGCGGAAGTGTAAAAAAGTTGTAGCGTTGTTGGTTGCGGTTTTGATGTTGTCAACTTTTGTGGCTGGCTGCGGTGGCCAGCAAAAGGCTGCAGATCAACCCAAGACGGACAAAATCAAGGTTGGTTTCATTTACATAGGTGTTCCCGGAGATGCGGGCTGGACCTATACTCATGATCAGGGCCGTCAATATCTGGAAGAAAAGATGCCTAATGTTGAAACCGTTTATCTCGAACAGGTTCCTGAAGGTGCGGATGCCGAAAGAAGCCTGGAACAACTGGTCCAAAAAGGGTGCAAGCTGATATTTGCTACCAGTTTTGGTTTTGGCGATGCCGTCATGCAAGTAGCACAAAAGCATCCTGATGTAACCTTTATGCACTGTTCAGGTTTGCAAACGGCTGAAAATGTAGGGGCTTATTTTGGCCGTATCTATCAAATGCGTTATCTTAGCGGCATAGTAGCGGGTAAAATGACCAAGAGCAATACCCTTGGTTATGTAGCGGCTTTCCCGATTCCCGAAGTAGTAAGGGGAATTAATGCATTTACTCTGGGAGCTCAGTCCGTAAATCCTGACGTCAAAGTAAAAGTTGTCTGGACCAATACCTGGATTGATCCGGCCAAGGTTAAAGATGCGGCCAAGAGTTTGCTGGAGCAGGGCTGCGATGTCATCGCCCAGCATCAGGATACCTATACCCCGCAGCAGGCGGCAGAAGAAGCCGGAGCTTATGCTATAGGCTACCACAGCGACATGCACAAGTTTGCGCCCAATGCCAACCTGACCTCACCGGTATGGAACTGGGGAGAATATTATGTAGCTACAGTTAAATCAGTTATGGACGGTACCTGGAAAAACGATGCTTACTGGGGCGGCGTTAATGATGGTGTAGTAGCATTGGCACCTATCTCCGATAAAGTCCCGGCTGATGTCAAGCAACTGGTAGCAGATAAAGAAAAGGCTATTAAAGACGGTAAATTATATATCTTTGAAGGCCCGCTGAAGGCTCAGGATGGTACTGAAAAGGTAGCGGCCGGACAGAAGATGACCGATAAAGAAATGCTAAGCTTTGACTGGTTTGTAGCCGGCGTGGAAGGACAAATCAAGCAGTAGGGCGGCTCAGAATAATTCAGGCTAAAAGGCGGCATCGTGCCGCCTTTTACATTTACATTGGAGGTTCTCTATGAATTCCGAACAGATAATAGAGATGAATAATATCAGCAAGTATTTTCCCGGGGTGATGGCTAACCAGGATATCAGCTTTGGCGTGGGCCGGGGAGAGATACACGCACTGCTGGGTGAAAATGGCGCCGGCAAATCGACCCTTATGAGTATTCTGGCCGGGTTATACCGGCCTGATACGGGCATTATCAAAATTGACGGCCAACCGGTCAAGTTCAATTCACCCCGTGATGCTCTGGGATGCGGTATTGGTATGATTTATCAGCATTTTCGGCTGGTAGATAATTTTACGGTGGCACAGAATATAATCCTTGGTACGGCATCTGAACATATTCACCTGAATCCGGCCCGGGCGGAAAAAACGGTAGCAGAGATGGCGGGCCGGTATGGTTTTGATATTAATCCATCTTTGCGGGTGAACCAGCTGTCCATAGGTGAACGGCAGCGGGTGGAGATACTTAAGATGTTATACCGGGGTTGCAATATACTCATAATGGATGAACCTACGACGGTTCTGACTCCGCAGGAGGTAAAAGACCTTTTTGGAGTACTGCGGCGCATGGCGGAACAGGGCAAGACTATTATTGTGATAACACATAAACTCAATGAAGTGATGGAGATCGCCGACCGGGTTACGGTTTTACGCAAAGGTCAAGTCGTCGGCGGTGATAGTATTAAGAATGTGGATGAAAATATATTGACCCGTATGATGGTGGAGCACGAAGTTGTTTACCAGAGGCTGGAACGCGGTGGGTCAACAGGGCAGACGGTACTGAAGCTGTCTCATTTACAGGTTCCCGGCGATCAGGGCTATATGGCGGTGCGCGATGTGAATCTGACCGTTAATGCCGGGGAGATTGTCGGAATCGCCGGGGTGGCAGGCAATGGCCAAAGGGAACTGGTGGAAGCTATTGCCGGTTTGAGAAATCCGTCCGGGGGAACCATCCTGCTGGAGGGGGAGGATATTACCCGGCTCAATGTACGCCAGCGCCTTAAACATGGTATCAACATGGTGCCCGAGGATCGCATCGGCATGGGACTGGTCCCCAATCTTAATATTATGGATAACAGTATTTTAAGGAGTTATTATACCGGTGAATTTATCAGCCGGGGTTTGCTGGACTATAAAAAGATCGGCCGCTATGCCGAGGGCTTGATAAAAGACTTTAATATTTTTGCACCGAATATCAACCATCCGGTTAACTTCCTTTCCGGAGGAAATCTGCAAAAACTTTTGCTGGGGCGGGAGATAAGCCAAAAACCACGGCTTTTGGTCGCTTCTTACCCGGTCAGAGGATTGGATATAGCCGCCAGTGAAGCCGTATATAAACTTTTATTGGAAGAACGGGATAAAGGAACGGCCATATTGCTGGTGCTGGAAGATTTGGACGATATTTTCCGCCTGGCCGACCGGGTAGCAGTGATGTATGACGGCAGAATCAATGGGGTAATGCCGGTTGAAGAGGCTGATACCGATAAAATTGGCGCTCTGATGCTGGGAGCGCAGGAAATGAGAGGTCACTGATGCTCAAGATAAGATTGGTTAAACGTGAAAACGAATCACTGGCAGCGGGTATCGTGGTGGCGGCCGTATCGGTTCTGCTGGCTTTTGTGGTAGGCGGCATTTTTCTAACTTTATCCGGATTTTCCGCCCTGGATACTTACATCCAGATGTTCGAGGGAGCTTTTGGCAGCAGCTATGCTCTGTCAGAGACCCTGGTAAAAGCAATTCCTCTTATGCTGGCCGGCCTGGGCGTTTCACTGGCCTTCAGAATGAAGCTATGGAATATCGGAGCAGAAGGACAGCTCTACATGGGGGCTTTCGCCGCCAGCGGAGTGGCGCTTTTTCTGGGACAATTGAGTGCTCCGGTTTTGATACCCCTAATGCTGGCGGCCGGTTTTGCCGCCGGTGCCGTCTGGGCCTTGATACCGGCTGCCTTAAGGGCATACTGGCAGATCAATGAAACTATTACTACCCTGATGTTGAATTATGTAGCTATCATCTGGGTTGATTACCTGGTTTATGGACCCTGGAAAGATCCGAACAGCTTAGGCTTCCCGCTGACTCCGCGTTTTGCCTCCGGGGCTTATTTGCCGGTTCTGGGTGAAACCAGGGTGCATGCCGGACTGATTTTAGCTATTATTATTGCCCTTATTTTTTATGTGGTTTTGAAATACAGCCGCTGGGGTTACGAACTGCGGGTAGCGGGTGAGAGCCAGGAAGCAGCCCGGTATGCGGGGATCAATGTAATTAAAAACATTATCCTGGTCATGTTGATTAGCGGCGGTATTGCCGGTCTGGCCGGTATGATAGAAGTATCGGGCATAACTCACCGGCTTCAGCACGGTATTTCCCCCGGATATGGCTATACCGCCATAATAGTAGCCTGGCTGGGCCGGCTGCATCCGGTCGGTATCGTGCTGGTAGCGGTATTGTTCGGAGCTTTGCTGGTGGGCGGCTTCGGGGTACAGACCGCAGGTATTCCGTTTTCTATCGTTTTAATGCTGCAAGGTGCGGTTTTATTCTTCCTCCTGGCCGGGGAAATATTTATGCAGCGGCGGCCGGTACTGGTCAGAAAGGAGGACAAGTAATGGATTTATCCATATTTATAGCACTTTTAGCTGCTACCGTGGTGGCAGGAACCCCCATCTTATTTGCCGCGATTGGAGAACTTCTGACTGAACGCTCCGGTATTTTAAACCTGGGAGTAGAAGGTATGATGCTGGTAGGTGCCGTGCTGGGCTTCATTTTTACTATCAATACCGGTAATCACTGGTATGGCTTTGCCGCCGCTCTGGTCGGGGGCGGCATGATGGGAGCCATTCATGCCTTTATAACTATTACTTTAAGAGGCAATCAGGTAGTCAGTGGTTTGGCTCTGACTATTTTCGGCTCCGGGGTAAGCGGCTTTATGGGTAAAGCTTACCAGGGCGTGCCGATAGTTGACCCTTTTAAACATGCGCCGGTTCCCTTGCTGAAAGATATCCCCGTACTGGGACCGGTACTTTTCCGTCATGATGTACTGGTATATCTGAGCATTGTGCTGGTAATATTGATGTGGTACGTACTATACCGTACCAGCTGGGGTTTGAGTATCCGGTCCGCCGGTGAAAATCCGGCTGCGGCTGATGCGGTTGGTATTAATGTGGCACGGGTAAGATATATATGTACTATCATGGGAGGAGTCCTGGCCGGGCTGGGAGGTGCCTATCTGTCGCTGGCTTATGCTCCCTCCTGGCAGGAGGATATGACCGCAGGACGGGGCTGGATCGCTGTCGCTCTGGTCATATTTGCGCTCTGGAATCCTTTGCGGGGGTTGGTGGGGGCTTATTTGTTCGGCGGCGTGGAAGCCATGACTTTCCGTATGCAGGCGGCGGGTATAAAAATTTCACCCTTTTTCCTGTCCATGCTGCCTTATATATTAACTATACTGGTTCTGACCATTGTTACCATCCGGCTGCGGCAGGAGGCAGGAGCACCGGCAGCCTTGGGGGTTCCCTATGACCGGGAGGAAAGGTGAATTAAGGGATCAGGTATAAAGGGCAGACAATGGGGACAAAGCTATCATATTAATACGAAAATACTGTTCTGGTCATTGCTATGAATAAGTGCTG
>DHSK01000038.1 GCA_002408445.1 Syntrophomonas sp. UBA5288 | reverse complement strand
CTTTTGGCCGCTTTCATGGCTAATGGAGATTTTGAAACCAGAATTTGGGCTATTTTTTTGGCTTCATTCAGCAATTGGTTTTTCGGCACCACTGCCGTAACGAAGCCTATTTTAAGAGCTGTTTCAGCATCAATCGGCAGGCCGGTCATAACCATATATTTGGCCCAACCAGGCCCCACGGTACGGGTTAATCGCTGGGTTCCACCTGCCCCGGGGATAATTCCCAGATTAATTTCCGGCTGGCCAATCAAACTTCCTTCAGCCGCCAGACGTATATCACAGGCCAGGGCCAGTTCGCTTCCGCCGCCCAGAGCTAAACCACTTATGGCCGCAATTACGGGCTGGGCAAGATTATCGATCTTATCAAAGACGGTTTTAATTGACTCAACAAATTTCTCGGCACCTAAGGGATCGGCCGTGGACATAAAACTAATGTCCCCCCCGGCAGCGAATGCCTTTTCCCCTCCGGTAATTATGACCGCCTGTACTTCCGGGTCGGCACTGATTGCATCCATCACAACCGACAACTCTTCAATCAGTTTATCATTTATGGCATTCATGGTCTTCGGGCGATTTAAAGTGATTATACCTACGCCGTTTTCCTTTTGATACAATAAGGTTTTTAATTCCATCCATTTCACCCCTTCTGATTATTGAATAGAAATACACGGAGACTGGTGCTCATAGCTAAACCATCTCCTGATTAAGAAAACATTGCAATTTATATGCCATGGCTGGAAAGAATGAAAAACCTCGTATTTATGGGCTTAGTTTAAAGAAGGGTTATTCATTAGGCAGATAAAAATATTGTTTTTACACCAATAGGTTGGAAAATAATCAATTAATGCCAAAGCAGGGTCTCTGATTGGAGATGAGAAAATGATGCGGGAAAAGTCTGGTTCTTCCAGGCAAATCAATACCCCCAGCCCTGAGGCCCGCTCCTAACGTCGGGACCGTAGGGCTGGCTACGGATATGAGATACGCTCAATTTTCATAAGTGGTGGGGCGCTGCGATACCGCCATGCCGATCTAATTCTAATGGTGGAATAATCTCACACCGGACAAAGCCATAACCATGTTATATTCATTGCAGGCTTCGATAACGGCATCATCTCTTATTGATCCTCCGGCTTGTACAATGTACTTGACGCCGCTTTGGGCTGCTCGGTCGACATTATCTCTAAACGGGAAGAACGCATCGGAACCCAGGGAGACTCCGCTCAAATTGGAGAGCCAGGCAGCTTTAGCTTCGGCGGTCAGCCGCTCCGGAATGGTCTCCAGCACATTAGTCCAGCCTTTCATTTCATTGGGAGTAATGTCGTCTCTCAGGTACTGGTCGATTACATTATCTCTTTCAGGTACGGAAACCTTCGCTTTGAATGGTAATTGCAGAACCGCAGGATGTTGTCTCAAATACCAGATATCGGCCTTGGATGCTGCCAGTCGGGTACAGTGTATCCTGGATTGCTGCCCGGCGCCAACCCCAATTACCTGTCCGTCTAAAGCAAAACAGACTGAATTGGACTGGGTATACTTTAACGTGATCATGGCAATAAGCAAGTCGCGTCTGGCATTATCGGGCAATTCTTTATTACTGGTAATGATATTTTCAAGCATTTCATCTTTGATAATTAAATCATTTCTTTTTTGTTCAAACGTAATACCGTATATTTCTCTTTTTTCCACTGCTTCGGGTTCGTAGTTGCAATCCATTTCAATGATGCAGTATTTACCTTTTTTCTTCTTCATCAATATTTCCAGTGCTTCGTCCGTATATCCGGGGGCAATAATTCCATCAGAAACGGATTTGCTCAAAATCAGGGCAGTAGGCACATCTACGGTATCGCTTATAGCTGCCCAGTCCCCGTATGATGACATTCGGTCGGCACCCCGGGCTCTTGCATAAGCCGCAGCGACCGGCGATAGTTCTATATCCCCCACAAAATAGGATTTCTTCAATACCTCCGTTAAAGGTACTCCTACCGCAGCACCTGCCGGGCTGACATGCTTGAAGGAAGCTGCCGCAGGTAATCCGGTGGCCTGTTTTAGCTCCTTTACCAGCTGCCATGAATTAAATGCATCCATGAAATTAATATAGCCGGGGGTACCATTTAAGATTTTGATCGGCAATGCTTTCTGTTCAGTATAAATCCGGGCTGGTTTTTGATGTGGATTACACCCGTACTTAAGTATAATTTCTGAATTTACCATTAGAAAATACCCTCCTTTTAGAATTAAACGCAAAAAAGCCTGAGTAAATAAAACGATATTTACCCAGGCGGTCGGCAATCTTATTCAATCATGCTCCACATGGTAAACTCCATTATCCGCCAGTCGCATGATTGTTTTTTCTAATAATATCATATATGTAGTGTTATACCAAGCTAATTTGTTACCGCAGTTGGGTTATATATAGCCGGATAACCACTGTTTGAATGTGCCTGGCAGAAGCCGGAGTATTTATTTAGAAGCTAATTTTGCAGGAGGATACAGCCAATAAGTAGAAAGAATCTGAATATATAATATATTGGGAAGGAATTATGATGAATAACTAATCATCGACTTTTATATAAAGACATAGCTAAGAAGGTAATATGAATGAATATCATCAATAATATTAAAGATACAGCCTTGATTTTTGAAGGTGGCGGAATGCGTGCAAGTTATACGGCAGGTATTTTAAACAATCTGCTGGAAAACGAAATATATTTTGATTATGTTGCCGGAATTTCTGCAGGTTCAAGCCACAGTGTCAACTACATGTCAAGGGACATAATAAGGGCCAAACGTTCCTTTGTGGATATTGTTCTGGATCCTGATTTTGGAGGATGGAAATCATTTTTTAAAGGAGAGGGGTTCTTCAGGTCAAAATATATATATGAAGAGTCGTGCTTTCCTGATGCTGCGCTGCCTCTGGATTTTGGAACATTTATGGCAAATTCAGCACAGCTTCGTATTGGGGCTTTTGACAGGGACAGCGGCAAAATAAGATACTTTGCAAAGAAGGATATTCATGAAATCAGTGATTTGATGAAAATTGTAAGGGCTTCATCTTCATTGCCGATATTAATGCCTGAGACCTATTATGATGGTCATCATTATTTAGATGGCGGCCTTGCAGGCGGAATTGCCCTGGATATTGCCAAAAAGGATGGCTTTAAGAAGTTTTTTGTAGTCCTTACTCGCGAAAAGGGATACAGCAAAGAGCCGGTAAAATATACAGGAGTAATTAAAGCCCATTACCGCAAGTATCCACTTGTAGTCGAAGCTCTTATGAATCGTCACATAGTATATAACCAGACATTGGAGGAACTTAAGCAGCTGGCAAGCGACGGTAAAGCTTTTCTTGTATATCCTGAGGTGATGTCTGTATCCAATCGTGAAATTAACTATGATAAACTGGCTGAAAGTTACAGATTGGGCTATGAACAGGGAAAGCGAGATGTACCAAAATGGAAAGAGTTTCTTGGTATCTAATAGCAAGATTGTAACTGTCAAGTAAAAATGAACAAAAAATTATAAATAACTTTGACATCTAGTTATTGCCAAAAATGGTTTGGCAGCAATGAAAAAAATTTTAAGTTATTTCAGAAAAAACTAAATCCCGCAATCGCTTGCGGGACCTTTGTTTTCATGGCAGGGGAGACGCGAATCGAACACGCAACCCCCGGTTTTGGAGACCGGTGCTCTGCCAATTGAGCTACTCCCCTGTATTTCTTTGCCTCGGCGAGATATATTCTATCATAAAATTTTACCGGTTTCAAGGAATAACATCATATTTACAATTAAAGTCGATATATTAATTAACCACCCATGGCCGTAGGCCACAACAACCAATGAAAATGCGTCATCCTGAGTGTTAACGAAGGATC
>DHSK01000039.1:7338-7729 GCA_002408445.1 Syntrophomonas sp. UBA5288 | reverse complement strand
CGGAAAAGTCCAGGCAGGCGGCCCGTCTGGCACAGGGCAGTCCGGGCACTGCGGTGCGTTTCGCCCCAGCCGGGAATTTTGAGGAAAACTGGGACCGCGTCCGCCAGGCCATCGATAATTTTGCGCGGGGCCGGCAGCTGGCGATTTTTGAAACGGCCCGGGAGATGGAAAAAGATGCGTATCTTTATACCAGTATGCTGGAAATAATATTAAGAGATATCTATATTTATCAAACCACGCACAACGAACAATTATTGGCAATTTCGGCTAATATTGATATTATAAAAGCTGTCCCGGACAAAAGCCCGGAGCAGATCCGGAGCGCCATGAATAATATAGCCGGGTTGAAATACTATTATAAAACCAACGTAAATCCACTGCTGATCAATAC
>DHSK01000039.1:0-6981 GCA_002408445.1 Syntrophomonas sp. UBA5288 | reverse complement strand
TAATTTAAAAGGAGGTTGAACTATGGCATGGGTAGTAGGAGTAAGATTTAAACCTGCCGGAAAAATATATCACTTTGATTGTGAAGATATAGAAGATTTGCATCAGGATGATGCGGTAATAGTTGAGACCATCAGAGGCATAGAATATGGCCGGGCGGCGGTAGGTCCGCGGGAAATGAATGAAGAGCAGCTGGTAATGCCTCTGAAGAAAGTCCTGCGTAAAGCCAGCGCCCAGGATATCGAGTCCCACCAGCGCAACAAGGACAAAGAAAAAGAAGCCCTGGAAATTTGCAAACAGAAGGTAAAAGAACATCAATTGCCCATGCGGCTTATAGATGTCGAATATACTTTTGACATGAGCAAAATAATTTTTTATTTTACCGCCGAGGGACGGGTCGATTTTCGGGAATTGGTCAAAGATCTGGCCTCTATTTTCAAGACCCGCATTGAATTGAGACAAATTGGAGTACGGGATGAAGCTAAAATGCTGGGCGGTATCGGCACCTGCGGCCGCGTGCTGTGCTGCAACAATTTTTTAGGCGAATTTGAACCGGTGTCCATCCGCATGGCCAAGGAACAAAATCTATCCTTAAACCCCACCAAAATCTCAGGCATTTGCGGCCGACTTATGTGCTGTTTAAAATATGAATCAGAATTATACGAAGTCTCGGGGAACGAGGAGGGCAAACATGGACAAAACTGTGCAAGAATTAAAAACCTTGATGAGGGAAATGGTACTGGAGATAGGGGACCTGAAAGAGAGGGTAACCCGGCTCGAGAAGACACGCCAGAACAGTAATGATACCCCTGAGCGGGACATGGAAGCCGTACTTAAAATTCAGGGTGAAGGGTATGATAACCTGGCCGCTCTCTATAAAAAAGGTTATCATGTTTGTCCCATGGCATATGGTGAGATAAGAACGGAAGAGTGCCTTTTTTGTGCCGCCTTCCTGGCCAAGGAGTAACCGGAATGGTGAACCAGGATACACTGGATGATTTACTGATAAATGACCTGAAAGTGTTTCAGGCCCGGCAGGGATACCGCTTTTCCATCGATGCGGTGCTATTGGCCCATTTCCCGGAACTTGAAGCCGTAAAAAACATCATAGATATAGGAACCGGGAGCGGCGTTATACCGCTCCTTCTTTCCCAGCGCACCCGGGCCAATATAACCGGGATAGAGATTCAGGAGGCTATGGCGGCCCGGGCGGCCAAAAGTGTGGAACTTAATAATCTGGAGGGACAGATTAATATAATCCGGGCCGATATTAACCGGATTCAAAACTTGCTGCCGGCCGGATGTGCGGATCTGGTAGTAAGTAATCCACCCTACTGGAAAAAGGGAGAAGGCAAGCTAAGCGCCAATCCGGAAGAAGCCGTCGCCCGGCATGAAATCGCCCTTACGCTGGAGCAGCTCATCCGGCAAGCCGCCTATCTATTAGTTCCCCGAGGAAAGCTGGCCTTAATCCAAAGGGCCGACCGCCTGCCGGAAGCACTGCAGCTGCTGGCCGGCTACCATTTCACGGCTCACCGCTTAAGGACGGTACATGCCAATCGCCGGGCCGAAGCCCGGATGATGCTTCTGGAAGCCGCCCAAGGTTCGCGGTCGGGACTTAAAATCATGCCTCCCCTGTGCATATATCAGGAAGACGGCAGTTATAGCCGTGAGATAGAAAAAATGTATAATAACGAGGAGAAGAATTAAGCGTGGGTAAATTATATATTTGCGGAACCCCTATCGGCAATTTGGAAGACGCCAGCATAAGGCTATTAAAAACCTTGCGCCGGGTCGATGGTATTGCCTGTGAGGATACCCGCCAGACTTTAAAGCTCCTGAATCATTTTAAAATAAAGAATCGTCTGGTCAGCTACCATGAGCACAGCAACCGCCAGAAAGAGGATTATCTTTTGCAGGAATTACTGGAGGGCAAAAATATAGCGCTGGTCTCCGATGCGGGCATGCCTGCCATATCTGACCCGGGCCAGCCCTTGGTCCGGCGGGCCGTAGAGGCTGGTATAGCGGTGGAAGTCATTCCTGGTCCTTCGGCCGTAACTACTGCGGTGGCCATATCAGGAATCGATTGCTCGACCTTTGTTTTCGCCGGCTTTCTTCCCAACCGCCGCCAGAAACGCCGGCAATATCTGTTGACCCTGGCGGAGGAGAAAAGACCGGTAATATGTTATGAAGCCCCGCATCGTTTGCTCGCCGCCCTGGAGGATATTGAAGAGATCATGGGCCGGGAACGGGGCTTGATCGTAGCGCGGGAGTTAACCAAGATTCATGAAGAAATAGCCCGGGGCAGTGCTGCCGCTTTAAAAGAAAAATTCACCCTGACCGCACCCCGGGGCGAAATATGCCTTATTATTGAAGCGAAAGCTGAAACCAGGATCACTAAAGATTTGGATACTATAATGGCCGAAGTTGATGAATTAATAGAACAGGGGAAGACAAAGAAAGAGGCCTTCAAAATGAAGGCCTCCGAGTACCAGCTTCAAAAATCGACAATATACAATTATTATGTCGAAAAACATCAATAAAAATGGTATGTATTATCCTACCTGTTTAATAAGTTCAGTCAAACAACTACGGCATAAGTTTTTGCCTTTGTAGACAATAACTTCATCAGCATTGCCACAAAAAATGCAAGCAGGTTCGTATTTTCTTAAAATGATTTTTTCGCTGTCTACGTATATTTCCAGCGCATCCTTTTCTTCAATACCCATAGTACGTCTTAGTTCAATAGGTATTACAATACGACCTAGTTCATCTACTTTTCTAACTACTCCTGTCGATTTCATCATATAATTACAACCTCCTCTTCAACATCTTTCGACTGGTCTCTGCCACAAACGATACCAGAGATGGTAGAAATAGTCAAGGGGTTTTCAACAAATAGGGACAAAAAATTAACTTTTTAAACAGATAATAGGCGTTTACACCCCGGCGAAAAGACTAATAATTGGTTAATTTTATAATTATTTAGCAGAAAAATTGGATTTAGCGGATATTACAGTATAAAATAGGAAAAAACTCACCGGCCCGGATGGTGCACAGCATAACCTGGGGAAAACAACGGCGCCGTCCGGCCGTGTTCAGGCCGGTTTAGGGAGGATACTCGCTTGATTTTGTGGTAAACTATACAACATAGGTGCAAATTCCATGCTATTTTAAGGAGGCACTGCCATTGAGCAGAGAGGCTTATTATCTTACTACCCCTATTTATTATCCCAGTGACAATTTACATATCGGACATGCCTATACCACGGTGGCCGGCGATTGCCTGGCCCGGTTCAAGCGCATGCAGGGTTATGACGTGGTTTATCTTACCGGTACCGATGAACACGGCCAGAAAATCGAACGGGTAGCCCGCAGCAAGGGAATGGAACCCATCGAATATGTTAATGGCATAGTGGCGAGTATACGTAAACTATGGGATTTATTACTTATCTCCAATACTGATTTTATCCGCACCACCCAAAAGCGGCACGAAGAGGTGGTCCAGAAGATTTTTACCAAGGTTTATGAACAGGGGGATATATATATATCCGAGTATGAAGGCTGGTACTGCAGTCCCTGTGAAACCTTTTTTACCGAGCGGCAGCTGGTGGATGGGAAATGTCCTGATTGCGGCCGTGAAGTGGAGCTTTTGAAAGAAGAAAGCTATTTCTTTAAAATGTCCAAATATGCACCGCGGCTCTTGGCGTATATCGCCGAAAACCCGAATTTTATTCAACCGGAATCAAGACGTAATGAGATCGTCAGCTTTATAAAAAGCGGGCTGGAAGATCTGTGTGTGTCACGGACCACTTTCAGTTGGGGCGTACCGGTACCATTTAACCCCAAACACGTGGTTTATGTGTGGTTTGATGCCTTGATAAACTACCTTAGCGCTATTGGCTACGGCAGTGATGAAGATAAATTTAACCGCTACTGGCCGGCCGATGTCCATCTGATGGCCAAGGACATCATACGTTTCCACGCCGTTATCTGGCCTACCATGCTTATGGCTCTGGACCTGCCCTTGCCCAAACAGGTATGTGCTCATGGCTGGATCATGCTGGAAGGCGGCAAAATGTCCAAATCCAAGGGCAATGTGGTAGATCCCGTGATCCTGATTAAAAAATACGGGGTGGATGCGGTGCGCTATTATCTCTTAAGAGAATTAAGCTTCGGACAGGATGGCTATTATTCCGAAGAAATGCTGGTCAACCGTATTAATTCCGATTTGGCCAATGACCTGGGTAATCTGATCAGCCGCACCAGTGCCATGATCGTCAGGTATTTCGATGGAGTTATACCTGAGGCGGGAACCACCGACCGGCTGGATGAAGAGTTAAAGACAGCGGCCCTCGCTGCCTGCCGGGAAGCCACCGAAAAACTGGACCGGCATGATTTCTCCAATTACCTGCAGGCCGTTTTCAAATTAATCAGCCGCGCCAATAAATACATCGATGAAACCGAACCATGGGTTTTGGCCCGGGATGATAATAAAAAAGCCCGGCTGGCCACAGTCATGTACAACCTGGCCGAAGCCATAAGAATAACCTTGATCTTAACCGCGCCGGCCATGCCCACCCTGGTGGGCAGAGCCAATCAAGCGATGCCCATATTTGCCGATCCGGAAAAACTAAACTGGAAAGACGCCGGAAAATGGGGCCTCTGCCAGCCTGGTATAAAGGTAAACAAAATGCAAGCCCTATTCCCGCGCATAGATTTGAAAGCACAGGAGGAAGAAAAGATGACCGAGGAAAATAAGACTCCAGCGGAACCAGTCCAAGCAGAAGTTAAAGAGGAAAAAACCGAACCTCAATATATAACGATCGATGAATTTGCCCGGATGGACCTGCGGGTAGCTGAAGTAATTGCCTGCGAGAAAATGCCCAAAGCCGACAAACTGCTGATCCTCAAACTAAAAGTGGGCGAGGAAGAGAGAACGGTGGTGTCGGGCATCGCCAAACATTATGCTCCGGAAGATTTGGTGGGCAAAAAAGTAGTCCTGGTAGCCAATCTCAAACCGACCAAACTGAGAGGCACCTTGTCCGAAGGCATGATTCTGGCTGCATCAGATGAAAATACGGTCGAGGTTTTAACAGTTAATGAAGTAGCCTCAGGCAACAGAGTAAAATAGACCAGGAGGAAACTATGCTTATAGATACTCATGCCCACCTGCAGGATAAAAGCTTGCTGCCGGAGGTAGAAGCTGTCATACAGCGTGCTCTTGTTGCCGGGGTGGAAACCATAGTATGTCCGGGTTATGACCTTGAATCATCCCGGCAGGCCGTAAATTTGGCCCAGCTTTATCCCGGAGTCTATGCTACCGTAGGCATACATCCCCATGACGCCGACACGCTGGATGAAAAGGCTATGGCGGAGTTACACCGCCTGGCCGGCGAGCGAAAGGTAGTGGCGGTAGGAGAAATCGGTCTGGATTACTACCGCGACCTGACTCCCCGTGACCTGCAGAAAAAGGCCTTTATAGCCCAAATAAATCTGGCCCGGGAAATCAATAAACCTATCGTCATCCATGACCGTGACGCCCACCAGGATGTGATGGACATAGTCAAGCAAGAAAAAGCGGGCCGGAATCAGGGTATCATGCACTGTTATTCCGGCAGTCTGCCCCTGGCGATAGATTATATGAAACAGGGCTTTTACATTTCCTTTGCCGGACCCCTGACTTATAAAAACAACCGGAAAACAGCCGAGGTAGCTGCTACCATCCCCCTGGACCGGGTGCTGGTGGAAACTGATTGTCCTTATTTAACCCCCGAACCACTCCGGGGCAAGCGCAACGAACCCGCCTATGTGGTTCATACCGCTACCTTCTTGGCCCAGCTCAGGAAAAAGAGCCTGGAAGAAACCGCCTATCTCACCACCCGCAACGCCAGAGCGGTATATCGGATTAAGGGGTAATACGAAAATTAGACGCTGAAGACGCTGAATATTATGAATTACGCTGAGTTTTTAAAATCTAAACACCTGAGAAAGGTCACTATTGCAGGGTTGGGATGTTAAGGTCAGCGCAGCACCGGTAAAGGCGACATACCCCAAGCAGAATCTACCGCCATACTTATTTTCATGAGTGATTGTGATATCAAATCAAGGACGGGTAATTAGAAAATATTAAACCGTAGGTCGGCCTACAGGGCGATAGCCCTTCAGGCCGGTGTAGAACATAACACGTAAACACCCAGCCCTGAGGCCCGCTCCTAACGTCGGGGCCGTAGGGCGAGCTACGGATATGAGGGTATACTAAACACCATAAAAAGGGCTTCACAACCATTGCAGGGATGGGGATGTGAAGCCTTCTGCATCCAATCGCAGTCGCTTATCAACGCAGCGGACATTCCTTGCCTTGGTTCGCACCGCGGACCTGAGACGGGGGATGTCCCCGGCTCGAATAGGGTAAAACCTTTTTACCGCATCCTTCCATCCGCATGATTTAACCTCTATTCAACATTTTTTTCTAGAAAGCTGCAGGATTTGTCACATAATAAGCGTATACCTGTTTAGACAAAGCACGAATTATCCTCCCGGCCAAGTCGAAGACCATAAAGATTCTTCGCTGACGCCCGGAAGGACAGGCCGGATATTTTAATTAAGGCAAATCTTTTCACCGGGAAGGGGTTGCCGATTATATGGCCTGCAATGAATAGGAGTGAAATAATGCGCAAGCTATCCAGAATCCTCATTTTAACCATGATCCTGACACTAGTCCTTGCTTCGAACGCATGGGCGGATAGCGGTATCGTTTCCGGAGGAGTCGTCAACCTGCGTTCCGGACCAGGTACCCAGTACGAACTGGTGGGAACCCTGTCGAAAGATACCCGGGTAGAAGTCATACAGAGCCGGAGTGGCTGGCATCAGGTCCAGTACGGAGATGTGCAGGGCTGGATAACCGGAGAATACCTGACCGTGACTCAAAGCCCGAAACTCCGGGTTACCGGAGATATGGTCAATCTTCGTTCCGGGCCTGGCAC